>JAEUJH010000687.1 GCA_016794825.1 Gemmatimonadota bacterium | reverse complement strand
CCTCGTCTGGTACTCGCCCACCGCCATTCACTTCGGCGTCCGGGCCAAGGCCGCCCCGGGAACGGTCCGCGCCCACTTGGCCGAGCGCGACCGGGGCATCATCCCCGACGACTACATCGAGATCCAGCTCGGCACGTTCAATGACGGTCGCCAGGCCTTCGTGTTCGGCGCCAACCCTCTCGGGGTCCAGGCCGATGGGGCGCTGACCGAGGGAAACGCGCGCTCCACCTCGGCGGGTGGCGGGGCCGATCGGTCCGGTGGGCGGGAACAGGCCGACCTGAGTCCCGATTACGTCTGGGAGTCGCGGGGCCGCCTCACCGACGACGGCTATCACCTCGAATTCCGGATCCCGTTCAAGAGTCTCCGGTTCCAGCGCGCCGATCCCCAGGATTGGAGCCTGCACATTGTCCGGAAGAGCGCCGCGTCGGGGCGGGAAGACAGCTGGGCGCCGGCCCGCCGAGCGGCGGCGTCGTTCCTCGACCAGGCGGGCACGCTGGCCGGGTTGACCGGCATCCGCCGCGGGCTGGTCCTCGAACTCAATCCGATCGTGACCTCGTCGGTGACTGGCGCGCGGACCGCAGCCGGCGGTTGGGACTACGAGGGAGGGGCGCCGGAGTTCGGCGGGAACGTTCGCTGGGGTGTCACGACCGACATCACCGTCAACGGAACGGTCAAGCCCGATTTCTCCCAGGTCGAAGCCGACGCCGCGCCGCTCATCATCGATCCGCGGAGCGCGGTCTTCTTCCAGGAGAAGCGACCGTTCTTCCTCGACGGCATCGAGTACTTCGCCACGCCCAACCAGCTGATCTACACCCGCCGCGTCGCCGCCCCGGTGGCGGCGGCCAAGCTGACCGGTCGGAGCCGAGGGTGGAACCTGGGCTTCCTCTCGGCGGTGGACGATGAACTGGCCGGCACCTCCGGCCGCAACCCGATCTACAATCTCGTTCGGGTGCAGCGCGATCTCGGCCGCCAGTCGCGGATCGGCATGGCCTACACCGACCGAATCGACGGCGACGACTTCAACCGGGTGGCTCAGGTCGACACCCGTCTCGTGTTCGGCGGAGTCTACAGCCTGACCGCCGGCGGGGCCGTGTCGCACACCCGCTCCGGCACCACCACCACCACCGCCCCCTGGTGGTCGCTCGGGTTCTCGCGCACCGGCCGCCAACTCGGATGGCAATTCACCTTCCGCGGCATCGACCCGGAGTTCCAGGCCCGCAGCGGCTTCATCAATCGCGGCAATCTGGCGCAGCTCGGTTTCCGGCCCTCGTTCACGGCGTACGGTCCGCGGGGTGCGTTCGTGGAGCGGTTCACCGGTACGCTCAACATGGACCTGCTCTGGAGTTACGACGATCTCTTCGCGGGCCGGAAGAGCCTCGAACGGAAATTCCACCCCGGGACCAACTGGACCTTCCGGGGCGGGTGGAACGTGTCGCTCTCGGTCTTCCTGGAGAAGTTCGCGGTCGATCGGGCGCTCTACGCCGACTACGCGGTGGCGGTGCCCCGCGCGGGCGGTGTCGACACCATCCCGTTCACCAGCCGGCCGCTGCCCGATCTGCCGAACGTCGACCTGAGCCTCAACATCGACTCGCCGCAGATCCACGGCTTCGAGCTGTCCGGATTCGTGATCTACGGGCAGGACGAGAATTTCTTCGAGTGGTCGAGCGCCACGATCTGGATCGGCCGGGCCAACCTGGCGTTCCGCCCCACCGACAAGCTCCGGTCGGAAGGGAGCCTCGGTTTCCGGAGTTACCGACGCAAGACCGATGGCCAGATCGTCGGCGACACCTGGCTGCCTCGGCTCAAGGTCGAGTACCAGGTGTCGCGATCCCTGTTCTTGCGGGTCGTCGGCGAGTACGCCTCCAACCGGACCGCCGACCTGAAGGACGACGGCCGGACCAACGCCCCGATCCTGATCCGCGATCCGGCCGACGGTATCTTCAAGCGCGACTTGGCGTTGGCAAAGCGGACCAACGACGCCCGGTTCGACTGGCTGGTGTCGTATCAGCCGACACCGGGAACCGTTTTCTTTGCCGGTTACGGATCGGTGCTGAGTGAGGACCGCCCCTTTGCCTTCGACCGGCTGGCCCGCCGAAGCGACGGCTTCTTTACCAAGCTGAGCTACAACTTCCGCCTCTAGGCGGTGCAACTCTTTCCGGCACTCCC
>JAEUJH010000433.1 GCA_016794825.1 Gemmatimonadota bacterium | reverse complement strand
GCGTTCGACCAGGGCACCGGCGGCGTCGCCGGCCAGGAGGATGACGTCCTTTTCCTTGCCCGCCAGGAGCTTTCCGGTCGTCTCGTCGAAGTCCTTGCCGGTCGCGAGCCGCTTGTCGCCGAGGGCGACCATCTGGGCGTCGAAGGACTGCCCGTCGTGCTCGAGGGCAGCCTTGAGGTCCCAGTAGACCGCCGGCACGAAGGCCCGCCGTTCGCGCTCCCGGATGACGAGGAGTCGGACGGCGGCGGACTGGACCCGCCCCGCCGAGAGCCCGTAGGCAATCTTCTTCCAGAGCAGCGGCGAGAGGGTGTATCCGTACAGCCGGTCGAGGATCCGGCGGGTTTCCTGTGCTCGCACCAGCTTGTCGTCGATCTGCCGGGTGTGGTCGAGGGCCTCCCGGATGGCCTCGCGGGTGATCTCGTGGAAGACCATCCGCTTGACCGGGACTTTGGGCTTGAGCAGCTGGGCCAGGTGCCAGCTGATGCTCTCACCCTCGCGGTCCTCGTCCGTCGCCAGGATCAGCTGGTCGGCGTCGTCGAGCAGTTCCTTGAGTTCCTTGACGACGTGCTTCTTGTCGGAGGGAACGATGTAGAGCGGCTCGAAGTCCTGATCGACGTTGACGCCAAGGCGGCTCCACTCCTCGGCCTTGAACTTGGCGGGGATGTCGGAGGCTCGGTCCGGCAGGTCGCGCACGTGTCCCATCGAGGCCACGACGTGATAGCCGCGAGGCAGGAACTCGCGGATCGTGCGGGCCTTCGTGGGCGATTCGACGATGACGAGACTGGCCATTCCGTCCTGACGATTTCTGAGAGTGACGTTCCGATTCCGCGCAGAGCCGCCAGTGCAATCGCGGTGCCTCGCGACCGGCAAAGTGGGGGAACAGAATGGAGCTTCGCCCGCAGTCTGTCAATTGCCAGGGAAACGTCGGGATCGTGCGAACGCGCGACAACTGCTTGGCGTTGAAGCAGTTGAGTGACTTCGACGAGTCAGAATCCCGACTGCGGCAGTCCCCGTCGCTGGCGGGGGCGGCCGCGAGTGCCCGTTCCGGCTAGCTGGGGGGCGCGAGTCGGCCGGCGCCCCGCGGGTTGGCCGGTCCCGGAGCGGAATGCGGGGGCTTGCCGCCAGGGCCATCGGGCCCCGGCGTTATCATTTGGGGCCGGCGGAACCGCCGCCCGGCCCGACTTGGACCCCGACCAACGACATGCCCGATCTCGCCTCCGGCGTCATCTACTATATCGTCTTCCTGTTCTCGACCACGGTCCACGAGGCGGCCCATGCGTGGGCGGCCAAGCGGGGCGGCGACCTGACGGCCTATCTCGGCGGTCAGGTGTCGCTCGACCCCAGGCCGCACATCATGCGGGAACCGTTCGGGATGGTAATCCTCCCGCTCCTGTCGGTCGCGATGTCGGGGTGGCCGTTCGGGTTCGCGAGTGCCCCGTACGATCCCCGGTGGGCCATGCGCTATCCCAAACGGGCGGCCTGGATGGCGCTGGCGGGACCGGCGTCGAACATCCTGCTGGTCCTGATCGCGTTCGCCATCATCCGGATCGGGGCGCACTCGGGCGTGTTCGGGGCCCCGGAGTCGATTCGGTTCGGGCACGTGGTGTCGGTGGCGGGCGACGGGTGGGTGCGGGGCGCCGCCTTCATGCTGGGCGCGTTCTTCTCGATGAACCTGGCTCTCGCGACCCTCAACCTGATTCCGCTGCCGCCGCTCGACGGGAGTGCCGCGATCCCGCTGTTCCTGAGCGAGTCGCAGAGCAGTCGGTACCAGCAGTTCCTCTGGGGGCAGCCGATCCTGGCCATCATCGGCATGCTGGCGGCGTGGCGGCTCTTCGACGTCGTCTTCCAGCCGGTTTTCCTGACCGCCGTGAATCTCCTCTTCCCCGGCGTGCGTTACAGTTGATGCCGGTCGATCCGGTGTAGATTTGGTCTCCTTTTCAGCGCGGGGTATCCGGTGGGCACCCTGATTTTCGGGTTCATTCTCCTGGCGGTCGGGTTGGTGGTACGCGCGTCCGGCAAGAGTCTCGGCTCGGGCGGCAGCCGCGTGGCGGGCACCGTCGTGACGTTGGTCAGCTTCGGCCTGATTCTGCTGGGCGGATTTACCCTCCTCAGTTCGAGCGTCAAGGTCATCGACGCGGGGTCGGTCGGCGTGCAGCACGCGTTCGGGTCGGTGTCGCCGAACCCGTTGCTGCCGGGCGTTCGGTTCGTGCCGCCCTGGTCGGACGTGGAGCGGTACTCCACCCGGGAGGAACAGTTCCCACCCGCCAGCGAGCAGGTGGAGCAGATGGCCGCGCTGTCGAGCGAGCAGATGGGGATGACGGTGGACGCCGCGGTGCGGTGGCAGATCGATCCGATGGCGGCGCCCCGGATCTTCGTGGAGATCGGGTCGGAGGAACAGATCCGCGCCGTGGTGCTCAACGCGATCCGGAACGGGGTGCGCGACGGGATGTCGCGATTCTCGATCAACGAGATCGCCGACCGGAGCCAGATCGCGGCGGTCATGAAGGCCGAGGTGGACAGCGCCCTGGTGACGACGCCCCGGGCGGGTGGCGAGCCGTTCCGGATCGCCACGATCACCGCGTTCTTCCTCCGCAACCTCCAGCCGCCGGAGCAGGTGGTCAACGCGATCAACGCCAAGATCGCCCAGGAGCAGCAGATTCAGACCGAAAAGCACCGGGTCGAGGTCGCCCGGCTGCAGTCGGAGCAGCAGCGGCTCCTGAACCAGACGCTGACGCCCGAGGCCCTGATGAAGCAGTACCTCGAGGTCCTCCACGACATGAAGTCGTCGAACAATCTGATCGTGCTGGTGCCGACGGAGGGCGGTGCTCCCCTGCTCGATCTGAACGCGCTGCGGCGCAACGTCCGGCAACAGCAATAGCCCGCAACGAAAAGCGGGCGGTCCGTTGAAGGACCGCCCGCTGCCGTTTCTTTTCCCGTCGCTCGAGACTACCGGTCGATCGAGGGCTCGGACTCAAACCCCGAGCCGGTCATTCCGCAGCTACCCCGTCGGTTGGGAGTCTCGGTCGTCGGCAGGCTCCGGGCGACGACCGACCGCCGCCGGCCGCTTCCGTTCGTTCCACAGTCCCCACACGCCCGCCGCCACCAGGCCCAAGGCCAGGTACATCAGCCCAGCGGGCGGCCCCACCTGGGCCGCGTTGCCGCAGAAACCGATGAGCGAGCATTCGGTCGAGCCCGGGATCTGGATCAGCACCGCCACCTCGATCGGGACACGGACAGGGAGGGATTCGAACCCTCGATACCGTTGCCGGTATACCGGTTTTCGAGACCGGCTCCTTCAGCCACTCGGACACCTGTCCTCAAGCGCGCGATAAGATAAGACAGGGATAGGGGTTAGCGGTAGTCCCGGGCCCTACTTCCGGTAGTCGAGCGGGGGCTTCCGATCGCCGATTCGGTTCCGGTATACGAACCCGTCCAGGCGCTTGGCAAACTCGGCGCGGGCCGCGGTCAGGTGGCTCGGGTTGCTGAACAACTCGACCGTGGTCAGCGCCATGGCCTTGGCCGCCACCATCATGCCCTTTTCGCCGATCGAGGTGCCGCCAGCGGCCACGGCCTGCCAGCTGTGGGCCGGCGTCCCCGGCACCCAGGTGGCGGCGCTGACCTGAACCGTGGGCACGACCCAGCTGACGTCGCCCACGTCGGTGGAGCCGCTGGAGACCCCCACCTCGGCGGGCAGGATCTTCTCTTCGGCGCCGAGGGGCGGGACCGCGCCGGTCAGGGTGCCGCGGATGGCCTCGGCGAACTGCCGCTCCTCCGCGGTGTACCGAACCCCGCCGACCCGGTCGAGCGCCTGCTGCGCCAGGTCGGCCAGATAGTCGTTGGGCAGGATGTTGTAGACCGAGTTGACCAGCTCCAGCTCGACCCGGGTGCCGGTGCCGAGCGCCGCGCCCTTGCTGGCGTCGACGATCCGGTTCCAGATCCCGTCGAGAATCCGCATGTCGCTGTGACGGGCGTAGTAGTACACCTCGGCGAAGTCGGGAACTACGTTAGGCGCCTTGCCGCCGTTGGTGATGATGTAGTGGATCCGGGTTTCCTGGGGCACGTGCTCGCGAAGCAGGTTGACCATGGTGCTCATGGCCTCGACCCCGTCGAGCGCGGAGCGCCCCTGCTCCGGCGCGGCGGCCGCGTGGGCGCTCAGGCCGTGAAAGCGGAACTTGGCGGAGACGTTGGCCAGGCTGGTGGAGCGGCTGACCTGGTTCCCGTCGCCAGGGTGCCACGCCACCACGGCGTCCACGTCCTGGAACAGTCCGGCGCGGACCATGTAGACCTTGCCACCGCCGCCTTCCTCCGCGGGCGTGCCGTAGAAACGGATGGTGCCGCCCTTCCCCTGCGAGCGGAGCCACTCCTTCACGGCAATGGCCGCGGCCGCCGAGGCCGTCCCGAACAGATGGTGGCCGCAGCCATGACCGGGGCCGCCGTCGAGGAGAATCTTCCGGGTCGGCACGGCGTCCTGCGACAGGCCTGGGAGCGCGTCGTATTCGCCGAGAATGGCAATGACGGGCTTGCCGCTGCCCCAGGTAGCCACGAACGCCGTGGGGATCTCCGCAACGCCCGCTTCGACGGCAAAGCCGGCGGCGCGGAGTTGCTCCTGAAGCAGGAGGCTGCTGCGAGTTTCCTGGTAGCCCACTTCGGCATACTCCCAGATCTTCCTGGCCACGGCGCCGTAGGACGCCCGCTTGGCGTCGAGGCCGGTGAGCATCGCCTCGGTGCCCGGGCGGACCGACTGGGCGAGCATGGCCGTCGGCAGGGCGGCCAGGATCAGGGACGGCAGGAGGTGTCGCATGAGGCCTCGAGTGAGTCGTCGAGGCGGAATTTGTAACGATGGGTTCCCGGAAGCCACCCGGATCGATGGTGATTCGATCCGGGTGGGATCGGGTGGTCAGAACGCCCGGGTGACTCGCAGGAAGAAGTTGCGTCCCGGGAGGATGATCCGGGCGGGGTCGAGGTGATTTCGATACGCCTTGTCGAAGATGTTGTCGATTCCTGGAACGAACTCGGCTCCCAACGCCGAGAACCCGGCGCGGAGGTTGGCGACCGCGAAGCCGTTCGTCACGGCTTCGCCCTGAGCGGTTGCCGCACGATCCTGACGGCCTGCCCACCGGGTTTCCAGTTCGAGCCAGCGCAACCGGGCGCCGGGAGTGACTCGCAGGGCAAGCTGGCCTTCGAGAGGAGGAATCAGGGGCAGCGCGGTCCGGGTATCCAGGTTTTCGCCGTGAGTGTAGCTGGCCGTGCCGCGAAGCGTGGCCGACCGGTGGAACCGGATCGAAGTCCGGGCGGTGATGCCCTGAACCCTGGCTTTGGCCAGATTGGCGAACTGGCGAACCCGATAGCCGGAGATGGTGGAGTCCGGCAGAAGAACCGACGAGATGAGATTGTGGAGGTCATTCCGGAACACGGTGACGCCGACGTCGGCGGTGGCCCCGGCATAGGAGACCGCCGCTTCGAGGTTGCGTCCCGTTTCTGTGGCAAGTTCGGGATTGCCTTCGTAGATGAAACCGTCGGGTCGCACCAGGAGGCCGTGCAATTCGGTGGGGTCGGCGATCCGGTATCCGCGGCCGACCGTGGCTCGGGCGACCCAACCGGGGGCGGGATAGATCTTGAGGCCGACGTTGCCGCTGGCGACCCACTGCCCCTCGGCGGGTTGTCCATCGGCCTGATTCCGCACCTGGTCTACCCGCCCCCCGGCGCTCACCGCGATGACCGTTCCGAGGAGCCACTCGCCCTGGCTGAAGGCCCCGACGTCGCGAATGACGACGTCAGGCCACGAACGCAGGGTCAGGGTCGAAGCCATCGGCGATCCGGCGCCACTCGTCACCCAGCGGGTCCCGTCCGCCCGCCACTCACTGAGCTCGACGCCGGCGTCGAGTCGCGCGCCGGGGGCCGGTCGGAGGCGGGTTTGGACTCGGCCGCCGTAGGTGGCGGACGTGGTGATCGCCTCGGTCACCGAGGTCATCTTCATGCCGTTGGGCATGGTCATCGACATCGCGACTTCCATGTCGTGATCGAGTGCCTGCCGGTAGACCTTGGCCGACAAGCCATCGAGCACACCGTGGCTGATCTGCCATCCGTAGTCGACCGCCGTGAGCAGACGATCCTCTTGGGGAATCTGGGCGCCGGCCATCGCGGGATAGCCAATGTCACGGCCGAGGTACCGCTCGACTTTCAGGTCGACCCGGTGTCCTTGTGCCGGCTTGAGGCCGAGGCGGAGCGACCCAGTCCCGTGGCGATACGAAGACCCGGTCAGCGTGCCCGTCGGCGTCCGGTAGTCGTCGTACGCCGACCAGTCGGCGGCGACGGTCAGGTCGAAACGGGGCCGGACCACGCCGAAGGTCCCGCCGAGGGTCGCTCCCGGTACCGCGGAGGAGGCCCCCAGCCGCACTTCACCGGAATAGGGTCGGCTGGAGGGGCGGCGGGTCACGACGTTGATGACCCCGCCAATGTTGCCGGAGCCGTAGAGGACCGATCCGGGCCCGGCAATGACCTCGACCCGTTCGACCATGGCGGCGTCGATCGTGGCGAGGCCGGCATCCATTCCGTTGTTGCAGGCACGATTGACCCGATCGCCGTCAATGAGCACGGTAACCCGTTCCCCGCCCAACCCTCGAACGAACGCCTTGGCGCCCCAGGCACCGGGATGTTGTGCCGAGACGCCCTCGACAGTGGCCAGCGCGTCGGCCAGGGACCGATCGCCACGGCCGCCCAGGATGATCCGATCGGCCGTGCCGAGGCCTAACGCAGTTTCCCCGCCGACGTGGACCGGAGGTGGGGCGGCGGAGACGGTGAGCTCGGTCATCAGTTCCGGGGCCCGGGAAAGCCAGACCTCGACGCCGACGTCGCCGGCCGGGAGGCGGCGGGTGGCGTACCCTGCCCGGTGGAACTCGACCGTGTCGGCGGACGTCGCGACCGTCAGGGTAAACTGGCCGGTCGCGTCGGTCGTGGCCAGGCGCCTTCCGGTCGTCAGGCGGACGCCAGGCAGACCGGTGCCGCTGAGCGAGTCACGAACCCGCCCGGAGATGGTCAACTGCCCCGCGGCGACCGCGGGCAGAAACAGGAGAAGAACAAGGGCGAGCAGGCTCGCCGGACGTAGCCTCATCATGACGGATCCCCTTTCACGGAACTGCGCTCAACGCCGCCCACCCAAGCGGGGGGCGACGGCCCGAAGCGAACGGCGGTTGTTCAGCGACGCGCGGGCGGTGCGTTGGCGAAGGGGAGCCGGTAGGAAGGGGGAAGGCGAACCGGGTCGGCGGTGGGGAACGCTGGCGGCTGGTGGCCGGTAACACCGTACCCTGGAACGAGGATTGTCGGGGGGACGAGCGGCTGGTTGTGCCCGAGGGCGAGGCAACACGCCGCGCCACAGTCGGCGTGCGCCTTCTGCGAGCCGTCGTGATCCTGCGGTCCGCCAGGTTCCTGGTGGCACGACGGGGCGTGGACGGCCACCGGAATCCGGTCGAGCGGCAAGGCGGCGACGACGAGGACGCCGATCGCCGACAGGGTTCGCCGAAACTTCAGGAGGCCATTACGCACCAACGAAAGATTTTCTTCATCGACTGAACCACGTATGAACCGCCGCTGAAGGATCGATCATCCTCACCGGCGCGCGGCAAAGAAGCGGGACAGCACCGCCCCGCACTGCTCCGCCAGCACCCCGCCGATCACTTCGGGACGGTGGTTGAGACGAGGGTGACGCAACAGGTCGCCGACCGATCCGGCCATCCCGGCCTTGTCGTCCCAGGCTCCGAACACCACCCGGCCGACCTTGGCCAGCACGATGGCGCCGGCGCACTGGGCACAGGGCTCCAGCGTGACGTACAGCGTGGCGTCGACGAGGCGGTCAGTGGCCAGGTGCTCGAGCGCCCGCTGGACGGCGAGGAGCTCGGCGTGCGCCGTCGGATCCCGGCGGCGGATGGTTTCGTTATGCGCTTCCGCCACCACGCGGCCCTGGTGGACGACGACGGCGCCGACCGGAACCTCGCCGGTCGACGCTGCCCGCTCGGCCAGATCCAGCGCCCACCGCATCGGGAGGGCGTCGTCGACGCGCAGGACCTCAGGCACTGGCGGCCCGCTCGAGTCCGCCGTCGCGCCGATCGATCGACAGCTCGCCGCCGCGGACGTCGACCAGCACCGTGTCGCCCGGCTGGTAGACGCCCGACAGCAGGGCCGAGGCGATCGGGTTCTGGAGGAACCGCTGGATGACCCGCTTGAGCGGGCGGGCGCCGAACACCGGGTCGTAGCCCCGGGTGGCGAGCCACTCGCTGGCGGCGGCCGTGACTTCGAGCCGGAGGTCCTTGGCCTCGACCAGCCGCGCCAGGTGACCGATCTGGATCTCCACGATCCGGGCGAGATGTTCCCGCGACAGGGGGTGGAAGACCACGATGTCGTCGACCCGGTTCAGGAACTCGGGCCGGAAGTGGTGCCGGAGTTCCGCCCGGACCCGATCCTCGACGCCGGCCCAGCCCTCGGTGCCGACGACCGCCCCCGCGTCGACGATCAGGTGGCTGCCGATGTTCGACGTCATGATCACCACCGTGTTCCGGAAGTCGACTACCCGGCCCTGACTGTCGGTCAGGCGGCCATCGTCGAGCACCTGGAGGAGGGCGTTGAACACGTCGGGATGGGCCTTCTCGATCTCGTCGAAGAGGACCACGCTGTACGGCCGGCGGCGGACCGCTTCGGTCAACTGGCCGCCCTCCTCGTAGCCGACGTAGCCCGGCGGCGCGCCGATCATCCGGGCCACCGAGTGCTTTTCCATGTACTCCGACATGTCGAGCCGGACCATGGCGCGCTCGTCGTCGAACAGGAACTCGGCCAGGGCGCGGGCAGTTTCGGTCTTGCCGACACCCGTGGGTCCGAGGAAGATGAACGAGCCGGTCGGCCGGTTCGGATCCTGGAGCCCGGCCCGGCTCCGCCGCACGGCGTTGGCCACCGCGGCCACCGCCTCCTCCTGTCCCACCACCCGGCGGGCCAGCTCGCCTTCCAGCTTGGTCAGCCGGTCCCGTTCCGACTCGAGCATCCGGGTGACCGGAATGCCGGTCCACCGGGCCACGATTTCGGCGATGTCTTCGTAGCCGACTTCTTCCTTGAGGTACTTGGCCTGGCTCTGGATCGTGGCGAGCCGGGCCTCTTCCCTGGCGATCTCGTCCTCGAGTTGCGGAATCCGCCCGTACCGGAGTTCCGCCGCCTTCTGGAGGTCGCCCCGGCGGGAGGCCTGATCGACTTCGCCGCGGAGCTGCTCGACTTCGGCTTTCTTCCCCTGCAGCAGCGAAATGGCCGCCTTCTCGGCCTGCCACTGCGCCTTCATGCCGCCGGATTTTTCCTTGAGTTCCGCGATCTCCTTTTCGACGGCTTCGCGCCGCTCGACGCCGGCCTTGTCCTTTTCCTTGAGCAGCGCCTGCCGCTGGATCTCGAGCTGGAGGATCTTCCGCTCCACCTCGTCGATCTCCTGGGGCATGCTGTCGATCTCGATCCGGAGCCGGGAAGCCGCTTCGTCGACGAGGTCGATGGCCTTGTCCGGGAGGAATCGGTCGCCGATGTACCGGTCGCTCAGCGTGGCCGCGGCCACCAGGGCGGTGTCGGTGATCCTGACGCCGTGATGGACCTCGTACTTCTCCTTGAGCCCCCGGAGGATCGCGATGGTGTCCTCGACACTGGGCGCCCCGACCAGGACCGGCTGGAACCGGCGTTCGAGCGCGGCGTCCTTCTCGACGTGCTTCCGATACTCGTCGAGCGTGGTGGCGCCCACCACGTGGAGTTCGCCGCGGGCCAGGGCCGGCTTCAGCATGTTGCTGGCGTCGACGGCTCCCTCCGCGGCTCCCGCGCCGACGATGGTGTGCAACTCGTCGATGAAGACGATGTAGCGGCCTTCGGCCTCGGTCAGTTCCTTGACCACCGATTTGAGGCGCTCCTCGAACTCGCCCCGGTACTTGGCGCCGGCCAGGAGCTGGCCGATGTCGAGCGCGATGATCTCCTTGGCCTTGAGGCTCTCGGGCACGTCGCCCGAGATGATCCGCTGGGCCAGGCCCTCGACGATGGCCGTCTTGCCGACACCGGGCTCGCCGATCAGGACGGGATTGTTCTTGGTGCGCCGCGACAGGACCTGCATGACCCGCCGGACCTCTTCATCGCGCCCGATGACGGGATCGAGTTTGCCGGCCCGGGCCTGGTTGGTGAGGTTGCGGGTGTATCGCTCGAGCGCCTGGTACTTCTCCTCCGGCGTCTGGTCGGTGACGCGATGACTCCCCCGCACGCCTTCGAGCGCGCTGCGGAGATCATCGGCGCTGACCCCGGCGCCGGTGACGAGGCCCCGGGCGGCGGTTCCCTTCTCGTCGATCAGGGCCAGCAGCAGGTGTTCGGTCGACACGTAGCTGTCGCCGAGGGTCTTGGCGTCCCTTTCGGCGCGGTCGAAGACCTGATGCAGTTCCCGGCTGAGAGTCGGCTCGGCGTCGCCGCTCTGGGTCGGGAACTTGGCCAACTCCCGCTCCACCCCGTCGCTCAGCGCGGAGACGTTGAGGCCGGCCTTCTGCAGCAGCGGTTGAACCACACCTTCGTCCTGCGCAAGCAACGCCGCGAAGAGGTGGGCATCGTTGACCACCGGATTGCCGCGCGTCCGGGCGAGCGCAATCGCGTCGCGGAAGGCTTCCTGTCCTTTGATCGTCAGGCGGTCTGGGCGGATCATGGGGCCTCGGCAAAGTTCGAGCGCACGCCGGTCATCATGAAGGGTCCGTTACCCCGCATGCCCGGCGCGTTTCGCTGTCCAGACTCGTATCGGGCAACCGGTGTACCGTCAAAGCCTGTCGCCGTGACACACTCACCTGCCGTTTTGGACCAGCATTCGTGCCTCTCCGACCCGCCGAGTGACTCCCTGGCGGTCCGCCCATTCGAGGAGCGGGATGAGGTGCTTCCGGGTCAGGGCCAGCCGATCGCGGACGGCCGCCGGCGTGATTTCCCCCGCCTGACCGATCTCGGCCAGGGTCGCCCGAAACCGGTCGAGGGCCTCGCGCGAGGCGAACCGATCGCGGTCGACCGCCTGGATCGCTCCGGACTCGACCGCCCGGCGGACCGCCGGCACGATCGGGTCGATCCCGACGCCGGCTCCGATCTCGTCCAGGGTTGGCGCGGCCAGACCGGCCGCGGCCACGAAGCGGACCACGTCCTCGACGGCCTGCTCGCCGCCGGCCAGGGCCGGAACGAAACCGGCCCGCGCCACGAATCCGCCGGCGACCCGAAGGGCGCCGGTCCGCTGGAGGTCCGCCAGCACGCGGTTGGCGAGCGCCTCCGGCGCGCCGAGGCGGCTCCGGAGCGTCTCGGCGGAGAGGCCGGGGGTTCCCGGCTCGGCCTGATGATGTGCCGTTACGAAGGCTACGGCGCGGTCGGCCAGGGCGCTCAGCAAGGCCGCGGGAACCAGATGTTCCGAGACCCGGACGAGGGTCGGGCCCGCCCGCTTGAGGAGCTTCTCCGGCTCCGGGTCGCCGAGGACCTGGGGCAGCTCCGCGAGCGCAATGCCGAACCGACGGCGCGCCGCGAGCGCGACGATCCGGCTGGCGGCGTCGGTCGCCGCCAGATCGGGGGTTGGCCGGGATCGGGGCGGCGGGAGCGGATCGACCACCCAACCGCCGCCGATGGTCGTCACCGGGCTGAAATTGCGGATCACCAGGCGGTCACCACCCCGCGCCACCAGCGGGGCCTCGAGGACCAGGCGAACGACCCGGCGCTGACCGGGACCGATGGCGACGCCATCGGACACGGAGACCCGGGCGAGGGCTTCGGCCGTGCCGAGGTGCACTCGGACCCGGGCGTTGCGGCGGAGGGGGGCCGCGTCGGGCAGCAGTTCCAAATCGGCATCGAGCGCGGCCGAGGCCGTCCAGTCACCCGTCACCACCACGTGTCCGCGGCCGAGATCGGCGCGCTCCACCCCCGTCATGCCTAACGCGGTACGCACGGCCGGCCGGGCCGACGCCACCGACCGGCCGTAGGCTTCCACCGAGCGGATCCGGGCCCGTTCGCCGCCCGGCAGGATGGTGACCTGGTCGCCGACCGACACCGAGCCGCTCCAGGTCGTTCCGGTCACCACGGTGCCGACTCCGGCCTTGCTGAAGACCCGGTCGACCGGCATCCGGAACGGGCCGGCGGCGGGCCGGGTGGCCTGGGCCCGGGCCCAGGCTTCGAGGCGGGTTCGAAGCGCGTCGATCCCCCGCCCTGTCGGCGCCGCGACGGTGGCCGGCGGTTCGAACCGGATCGACGACCGCGCGAGCCGGGCGGTCGCGTCGGCCACGACCAGGTCGGCCCAGTCCGACTCCACCAGATCGGCCTTGGTGAACACCGGAATGCCGGCCGGGATGCGGAGCTGTTCCAGGATCGCGAGGTGTTCCTCGGTCTGGGGCCGGGGCCCTTCGGTCAGGTCGATGACGAGGAGCACCAGGTCGATGCCCGAGGCCCCCGCCACCATGGTGCGCACCAGGTCCTCGTGGCCGGGGACGTCGATGATGCCGACGGGATCGAGCCCGGGGAACTCGAGCGGCGCGAAGTTGAGATCGATGGTGATGCCTCGCCGCCGCTCCTCCTCGAGGCGATCGACGGCCCGACCGGTCAGGGCCGTGACCAGGGCCGACTTGCCGTGGTCGATGTGCCCGGCGGTTCCGATGATCACGAGCCGCTCCAGGCCGCATCGGCCCAGAACGCGAGGGCCGGCAGCGCGGCGCCGTCCGCGAGGTGGTAGCGGAGATAGCGGTCGAGCAGCCGCCGATGGGCGGCCAGGTAGCGGCGGTCGAGCGCGGGCAGGTCGTCGTGACCGTGGATCAGGACCTCGAGGTCGCGCAGGTCGCGGGCTTCGAGCCGGCTCACGTCGACGGTGCGGGCGCAGGCGGGACAGAGGACCCCGCCATGGGCCGGCGAAAACGCCACCGGCCCGGCATCCCACGACACCGTGATTCCGTCGCGGGCGCAGGCACCGAGCGTGGGCGCGAAGCCGAGATGCTTGATGAGGCCCCAGATGGAGCGGAGGCCGACCACCGCCACGACCTCCTCGGGGACACCCTCGATTACGTCGAGCGAGTGGCGGAAGAAGTCGTAGGTCTCGACCTGGCGATCGTGGGGCGCGAAGCGAAGCATCAGCTCGCCGAGGACCGACGCGACCGCGAAGCGGTCGATGTTGGTCGCGAGGTCGGCGTGCAGGCGACCGATCTCGAACGCCGTGAGCGTATGGAGGTCGGAGTGACGGGCCGGCAGGATGGTGGCCGCGCCGTCCGAGAGCACCTGGAGCGCCGCCCCGAACCGGCTGCCCGGGCGGCGGGCGCCCTTGGCGATAACGCTCACCACGCCGAGTTCCCGGGTCGCCAACCGGGCGACCTTCGAGGTCTCGCCGTAGGGAATGGTCGACAGGATGGTGGCGACGGTCTCGACGGGGGGCATCGGCGCGAATGGCCCGGCGCGGGGCCTTCGACCTACTGAGGCACGGGGTTCGGGATCTGGACGAACGCGGCCGCGACCGGGCAGACGCCGAGGAGGAGGTTGCGGGCCTCGGTCAGGTCGGGCCGGAAGACCCGCAGCCGCCCGGGCTGACCGGCGGCGCAGCCCCCGACCTCGATCGCGTAGATCCGGCCCTGGGTGTCGACGGCCACCGCCACGTTGCCGCTCACGAAGACGCCCTCCCCTTCGCCCCGGACGACCCGTCGGCTCCGGGTGTTGAACTCCATCAGGCCGTCGCGGATCGAGGTGACGAAGAGTCGTTCGACCCCGTCCGACGCCACCGTGGACGGCACCGGCCCGAACCCGCCGAAGCTGCCCACCTCGGCCCGGGCGATCGGGTCGACGATGCTGAGTCGGCCCGGCACGTCGGCGGCCTCGTCGCCGATATTGACGACGTAGATCAGCCCGTCGCCGCCTAACGTCGCGGAGCGGGCGGTGCCGGGACTGGGGAGCGGAATCGAGTCGCGCCCGGCAGCCCGGGTGTTGCTCTGGGGGTCGACCACGGTGAGCCAGCTCTCGCCCAGCCGGCAGAGCCCTTCCGGGCAGGGGCCGAGGTTGGCGTTGACGACGAAGAGCCGGCCACGGGTGACCACCAGGTCGCGGGGGTGGACCCCGACGGCCACGCTGGCCGTGTCGCCGCTGGTCAGGTCGATCCGGGTGACGACGTCGGTCCCGGCGTTGGCGACGTAGGCGACGACGTCGCTGATGATCGTGACGGCGGTGGGCCGGCTGCCAGTCGGGAGCGTGATCGTCCGGCGGATGTTGTCGGCCACCAGATCGACCACCACCACCAGGTCGGAGTCGGGCACGACCGCCACCGCGATCTGGCCGCGCGCCGAGACGTCGGTGGCCCCGGCTCCCCGGGGGCCAAGCTGGACCTTGCGGGTGGGGTTGGCCGGGTCGACGGGAATCAGCGACAAGGTGCCTTCGCCGGAGTTGACGACGAGGAGTCGTTCTTCGGGAGGCGGGGCCGGCGCGGTCGTGGCGGCGCAGCCGATCAACGTGGCCGCCAGCGCCACGGGCAGGATTCGAGAGGCCAGCACCATCGTCGGAACGATACTCCGGGTGGCCCGATGGGGGCAACGACGCGGTCCCGGGGGCATCACCGCCGTCCTGGGGGCCTCCAGGACGGCGCGGAGCCCCGGGGGCGGGCTAGCTGCCTCCGGGCGCGGCCCGGGGCTGCCGGAGGGCCACCACCTGGGGCGACCCGTCGATCGGGGCGAGTTCGAGGGGCCAGCCGAATACCCCGCTGAGGCGGCGGGGTTCGAGGACGGTGGCCGGGGGGCCTTCGGCGACGGTCCGCCCCCTGGCCATCAGGACCATCGTGTCGGCAAACCGGGCCGCCAGGTTGAGGTCGTGGGTCACGACCACCGAGGCCAGGCCATCGTCGGTGAGTTGCCGGATCAACTCGAAGATCTCCATCTCGTGCCCGATGTCGAGCGCCGCGGTCGGTTCGTCGAGGAGGAGGACCTTGGGCTCCTGGGCCAGTGCCCGGGCAATCCGGACCCGCTGCCATTCGCCGCCGGAAAGGGTGTCGATCCGCCGATCCCGGAACGCCCGCACGTCCGCCCGCTCGAGGGCGCGGTCGATGGCCGCGTGGTCCGCCGCGCCCAGCGCCGCCAGGGCCGGCAACCGGGCATACCGGCCGAATCCGACGACCTCGGCGACCCGCCACGCGAACGGGTACTCCTCCCGCTGGGCCACGAATCCGATCTCGCGGGCCCGGTCGCGCGCGGGCCAGGTTCGGATCGGGCGGTCTTCCAGCAGCACCTGACCCCGTTCCGGCTCGATTGCGCCGAGGAGGGCTCGGAGGAGACTGGTCTTGCCGCCGCCGTTGGGCCCGACCACCGCCACCAGTCGGCCGGGCACGACGGCAAGCGACACGCCCTCGACGGCCAGGGCGCCGGCGCCGGGGTACCGGACCGAGACGTCGCGCGCCACGAGGGCGGTCATGCCAGCGACCGCCGGACGAGGAAGGCAAAGAGCGGGACCCCGATCAGGGCGGTGATGGCGCCGATCGGGAGTTCGGCCGGGCGCATGACCGTCCGGGCCAGCGCGTCGGCCAGCATCAGGAGCGACCCGCTGGCGACGAACACCGCCGGGAGGAGGCGGCGATGGAGCGGGCCGAGCCAGCCCCGGATGGCGTGTGGCGCCACCAGCCCGACGAACCCGATCATGCCGCTCACTGCGACGCTGGCGGCGGTCAGGAGGGCCGTCGCGACGAAGACGAGCCGCTTGGCGGACTCGGTTTCGAGCCCCAGGGCGTGGGCGGGTTCGTCGCCCAGGGACAGGAGGTCGAGGGCCCGGGCGCCACCGAGGAGCGCGCCGAGCGGAAGGACCGCGTACCCGCTGAACACGGCGACGGCGGGCCAGCTGGCGGCGCCGAAGCCACCCATGAGCCAGAGGAAGGCGTTCCGGAGCTGGGCGGCCTCCGACATGGTGAGGAGCGCGGTGGTGATGGCGCCGCAGAAGGCGGCCACCACCACCCCCACCAGCACCAGCACCCGGGGCTCGAGCCGGCTCCCCTGGACCGCGGCGACCCCGTAGACGACCGCCGCGGACGCGACGGCCCCGGCAAAGGCGGCCAGCGGGATGGCCGCGAGCCCGGTCAGTCCGAGCGCGATGGCGGCCACCGCCCCGAGGCCCGCCCCGCCCGAGATCCCGAGGAGGTACGGCTCGGCCAGCGGGTTGCGGACCAGCGCCTGGAGGGCGGCGCCGGAGACGCCTAACGATCCGCCCACGAGGAACGCGAGGAGCACCCGGGGAAGTCGCAGGTCCCAGACGATGATGCCGGCCCGGCCGCCCGGGTCGAGGAGACCGGCCAGGAGGTCGGCCGGCGTCAGGGCCGTGGCGCCGACGGCCAGGCCGAGGATCATCGCGGCCACCGCCCCGGCCGCGAGGGCCGCGAACTTCATCGGCCTCCGGCGGCGATGGTGGCCGCCAGGGTGCGGACGGCGGCGCCGATCCGGGGACTCGGCCGGTTGAACTCGGAGCCGTCGACGCGGAGGAAGCGCCGCTCCCGGACCGCCGGCACCACCGCCCACTCCGGCCGGTTCGCGAACGCCGGGTCGTCGGCGCCGACCACCAGCACGTAGTCGGGGTCGCGTGCCACCACCGCCTCGATCGAGACCGTGAACGAGGGCTGGTCGACGTCGCCGAAGACGTTCCGGCCGCCGGCCCAGGCGACGATCTCGGAGAGAAAGCTCCCGCCGCCGATCGCGATGGGCGGGTCGCTCCAGGAGAGGACGAACACCGAGGGGGGCCGGTCGCCGGTCACGGCGGCGCGACGGAGATCCTCCGTCACGCTCGCCACCAGCCGCTCTCCCGCGTCGACCCGGCCGAGCGCGGTGGCGAGGAGCCGGGTGACGCGGTCGAAGTCCCGCTGCCGATCGAGGGTGACCTCGACGACCGGGATGCCGAGGTCGCGGAGCCGGCCGATGGCGCCGCTGTTGCCCGGCGACCGGTACGCCACCACCAGATCCGGCGTCCGGGCGGCCACGGCTTCGACGCTCGGCGCCATCCCGTCGCCGACGGAGGGCACCTGCGCCGCCGCGGCGGGCCAATCGCACCAGCGGGTCCGTCCCACCACGGCCGAGTCGGCGCCTAACGCAAAGAGGATTTCGGTGCCGGCGGGGATCAGCGAAACGATCCGGCGGGCCGGAGCGGCCAGCACGGTCGTGACCCCCGCGTCGTCGACGAGGGTGATGGCGGCGGGCGATCGAACCGACGATCGGCCGCAGGCCGCCACCAGGGCGGCCGCGAACAGGAGGCGTGGTACCAAGGCCCTCCCCCGAGGGTTTGGTCGTGAAGGACCGGAGAGGTCTCCTGGCTTCGGGCGATCCACCCGCCTTCCCGGCTCGAGAGCCAGTGGCGTCATGAGTGGATCCGTGAACTGCCCGTTACAGTGGCGGGGCCGCGCCGGATTTTCACCGGCTTCCGAGAGCTCCGTTCCCGTGGAAATCGCGGGGACGGGGCGAAGTTAGGACGGCGGGGACCGAGGGGCAAGACCGGACCCCTGGCCGGCCGGGGCCGCCGGGGGTCGGCGCATCCGGAGCCAGGTCCCGATCATCAGCGCCACCGCCGTGAGGCCGACGAGAATCGGCAACGTGGCGGGCCCGGCCCCGGTGCTCGGGAACCGGATCGTGAGGCTGGTGACCGTGGAATCGGTCCGGCCCAGCCGGCGGAACGGCCGGCCCTCGAACAGCTGGGAGTCGCGGACCCGCCAGCCGTCGCCCTCGATCCGGGCACCCGATTCCTCGATGAAGGCATCGGTGGAGTCGATCCCGCGGAGATCGACGGCCAGGCGCCGGGCCCGGGGCGCGATTTCGTACTGGAGGAGCAGTTCCTTGTCGCCCGGCGACAGGGGCGCCAGGACGAAGACGCTGTCGTTCCGGAACAGCACCGCGTCGGGCGAGATCTGCGACAGGCGGGCGTCGCCCAGGACCGGATTCCGGACGCCGGCCGGAAGCGGGAGGCCCCAGGTCGGGTCGGTCGAATCAGCGCCGACCCGGGTGCGCTCCCCGTCGTTGGCGAGCACCAGCCAGTCGACCACCGTCCGGGCGCCGATCGCGTCGGGGGCCCCGATCACGAGGGTCCGGCTCCGGGTGCCGACGGGATCGACGGAGGTGGTGTCGTACACCAGGAGTTCGACCGCCGTGTCAGGCCGAGCCGGATTGGTGGCGAGCGGCTGCGAGAAGTACTCGATGCCGGCGTAGTTGGCGCTGAGGAGGAAATTGGCGGTGGTGTCGGCGGCGAACCGGAATCGGAACCGTCCGGCCCCGTCGGTCCGGGTGGTGTCGATCGGTCCCTGAGTGGCGCGACCGACGCGATGGAGCACCACCCGCAGATCGGGAATCGGGATCGGCCCGCTGGCCCCGGGCCGAAACACCGACCCGGCGGCGATGGTCGTGGCCAGCCGAGAAGGCTGGCCCTGCCCCGTCACCGCCGTCGGCGTGAGCAGGATTCCGAGGACGAGCAAGGTTCGCTTCACGGCTGGAAGCGTCCCAGATCCTCGGGGTCGAGCTTCGAGAGGAATCGTTTCAGGGCGTCCGGATCGGCCTGGTCCGGCCCGGCCGCCGATCCGCTCGGGCCGTCGTCATCGGTCCGGAACAGGTCTTCGGCGACGAAGATCGGGGCGTCGAATCGGAGGGCCAGCGCGATGCTGTCCGAGGGCCGGGCATCGATCTCGAACGGGTGTTCGCCGCGGAAGACCAACAGCTCGGCGAAGTAGGTGTTGTCCTTGAGTCCGGTGATGGTGACTCGGCGGAGGGTGCCGCCGAGTCCCTGGACCATCGATTTGAGGAGGTCGTGCGTCATCGGTCGCGCCGGTTTTTCGCCCCGAAGTTCGAGGGCGATGGCGTTGGCCTCCGGCGCGCCGATCCAGATCTGGAGGGTACGATCGCCCCCGTCTTCCTTCAGCACCACGACCGGCGTGTTCGTCATTCGATCGAGCCCGAGATGGGCCACCGTCACCCGAACCATGCCGGAAGGGTGGCCTATGCTTTGGCGGCGGTCAAGAGATCCCGGACCTTGTTGGTTTCTTCCCACGGGAACAGGTCGACCTTCCGACCGTCGACCCGCGCGGTGGCCGGCTTCCGGCCGAAATGCCCGTAGGCCGCCGTGGGCCGATAAATCGGCCGGCGAAGCTTGAGCGAGGAGATGATGCCGGCCGGGGTGAGGTCGAACACCTCGCCCACGATCTTCTCGAGCTTGGCGTCGGGCATGATGCCGGTGCCGAAGGTGTCGACCATGATCGACACGGGCTGGGCGACGCCGATCGCGTAGGCCACCTGGACCTCGCAGCGGCTGGCGAGCTTGGCCTCGACGATGTTCTTGGCCACCCACCGCACCGCGTACGCCGCCGAGCGATCGACCTTGGACGGGTCCTTGCCGCTGAACGCGCCGCCGCCGTGCCGCGCCATACCGCCGTAGGTGTCGACGATGATCTTCCGGCCGGTGAGGCCGGCGTCGCCGTGGGGGCCACCGACCACGAAGCGGCCGGTCGGGTTGATCAGGAACTTGATGCCCCGGCTGTCGAAACCGCTCTTCTGGAGCACGGGCCGGATGACTTCGTTGACCATGGCGTCGCGAATGGCGCCGGCCGACAGGGTCCGGTTGCCGACCTTCTCGGCGTGCTGGGTGGAGAGCACCACGGTCCGCACGGCCACCGGCCGGTCGCCCTCGTACTCGACCGAGACCTGGCTCTTGCCGTCGGGCCGGAGCCACTCGATCTGGTCGAGGCCGCCGAGACCCTTGCGGACCGCGGCCAGGCGCTCGGCGATCCGGTGCGCCAGGATGATCGGGAGCGGCATGCGCTCCCGGGTTTCCCGGGTGGCGTAGCCGAACATCATGCCCTGGTCGCCCGCGCCCTGCTCCTTGCTGCGGGAGGAATCGACCCCCATGGCGATGTCGGGCGACTGCCGATCGATCGAGGTCAGGACGGCGCAGGTCCGGCTGTCGAAGCCGAACGAGGCGTCGGTGTACCCGATCGAGGCGATCGTGTCGCGGACGATGTCGGGGATGTGGACGTAGGTCTTGGTGGTGATCTCACCCGCCACCACGGCCATGCCGGTGGTGACCAGCGTCTCGCAGGCCACTCGGGCCGCCGGGTCCCGGGAGAGGATCGCGTCGAGGACCGCATCGGAAATCTGGTCGGCGACCTTGTCCGGGTGGCCTTCAGTGACGGATTCCGAGGTGAAAACGTGCCGTTTGGCGCGCGCCATAGCTGTTGTTCCGGTAACGGGTTCAGGAGTCGATTGGGCTGCAAACTAAGGGCGCCATGACCCGGCGGCAACCGGGTCAAGCACCCAGAAGTCGTTTATCCACATAGTTTTGCATCGCTGACCGGAGGATCTCGATGACCTGAGCCGCCGTGTCCGCCTCGAGCGCCTTGGTGGCCGCTTCGCGGCACACGGTCATAGGCACTTTTCGGACCAACCACTTGATCAGCGGCAGGCTGGGCGGGGACACGCTCAGGGTGTCGTAGCCCATTCCGATCAGCAGGAGCGACGCCAGGGGCTCGGAGGCCATTTCGCCGCAGACGCTGACCGGGATCCCGGCCCGCTGCCCCACCTCGACCACCCGCCGGAGCTGCAGCAGGACGGCTGGATCGAGCGGGTTGAATCGGGAGGCGAGATGGGCACTCCCACGGTCGACGGCCAGGGTGTACTGGGTCAGATCGTTGGTGCCGACGCTGAAGAAGGCCGAGACCCGCGCCAACCGATCGGCGATGACCACCGCGGCCGGGGTCTCGACCATGACGCCGAGTTCGAGGGTCCGCGCCGCCCGGATCCCGGCGGCCGCGAGGTGAGACGCCTCTTCGTCCACGACGGCCCGCGACTCGAGGACCTCCTCGACCCGGGTGACCAGGGGCAGCATGACCCGGATCCGTCGCTCCGCGGCGACCCGGAGGAGAGCCCGGATCTGGGGCCGGAAGATCTCGGGCCGGTCGAGGCAGACGCGGATCGATCGCCAGCCCAGGAACGGGTTGGCTTCCGGGAACGCTTCGAACGCCGCGGGGAACTTGTCGCCGCCGAGGTCGTAGGTCCGGATCACCACCGGATGGTTCGGGAAGGCGGCCGTGACCCGGCGGAAATACTCGAGCTGCTCCGACTCGGTCGGGACGTTGGCCCGGCCGGTGACCAGGAACTCGGTCCGAAGGAGGCCCACCCCCTGCGCGCCGTTCCGGACGGCGACGTCGATCTCGTCGGGGAGGTCGACGTTGCCCATCAGCGTGACGGCGTGGCCGTCGGGCGTGATGGCCGGCTGCCCCGCCGCGCCCTCGAGTTCGAGTTCGAGCTTGTGACGGCGGTTGGCCTGGGTCCGGGCGACCTCGAGTTCCTCGGGCGTCGGCTCGAGGAGGATCGTTCCCGACTGGCCGTCGATCAGGAGCGTCGTCCCGGCCTTGATCCGGGCCAGCGCCCCGGCCGCGCCCATCACCGCCGGGATGCCTAACGAATGCGCGAGGATCGCCGCGTGCGAGGTCCGGGTTCCCTCCTCGCTCACCAGGCCGAGGAGCTGGTCGCGGTCGAGCTGGACGGTCAGGCCGGGCGAGAGCTCGTGGGCGACCACGATGACGTGGCGGTGCTCCCGGAGCGCGGCCAGCTCATCGTCGGGCCGACCCATCAGATGGCGGAGGACCCGGATCTGGGTGGCCGACAGGTCGGCGAGCCGCTCCCGCATCCGGAGGTTGGCGGCGCCGGAAAACGCCACCCGGAGTTCGAGCGCCTTGAACTCGAACGCCGTCTCGGCGCTGAGGTTGTTCTGGCGGATCAGGCCCTCGACGGCGGCCAGGAAGTCCTGATCCTCGACCATGAGGATCTGGGCCTCGAAGATCCGGGACTCCTCCAGGCCTGCCGATCGGAGGACCCGTTCCCGGAGCATGTTCAGGTGATCGGCGACGGCCCGGACGGCCTCGTGGAGCCGGGCGATTTCGCGGTCGACCTCGTCGGGCCGAACCGAACGGTCGGGCACGTCGGGGAACCGCCATTCGAGCACCACGGCCGGCGCCAGCGCCAGCCCGGGCGACACCCCGACGCCGCGGATCAGCCGGTCGTCGGTCATCCTTCACCGAACCCGCTGGCCACCAACTCCGCGAGCGCGTCGGCCGCGGCGACCTCGTCGCTGCCGTCGGTCCGGATCACGAGCGAACTGCCCTGCTCCGCCGCGAGCATCATGACGCCCATGATGCTCTTCCCGTTCACCTGCTGGCCGTCCTTGATGACTTCGACGTGCGCGGAGAACCCGGCGGCCAGCTTGACGAACTTGGCGGCCGGCCGGGCGTGGAGGCCCAGCGGATTGACGATGGTGGCGGTGCGCTCGGTCACGAGGTGCTCCAGTGCCAGAGGATGATGATCGCCATCGCAACGAGAGTCAGCAACCGGGCTCCCGGAATCCGGGATCGGACCAGGGCCGCCCAGACACCACCAGCGCCGCCGAGCGCGAGGGCCGCCAACTCCGCTGGGTGCCCGCCCGCGAGCCACCGGCCGACGATCGGCACGGCCAGCCCGACCAGGAGTCCGGCGCCCAGGCCGACCCGGCGGACCTGGTCGTCGAGCCGCGACGCCTTGAGGGCGGCGGCCACCCCAAGCCCGGACCGATATCCGAGGGCCGCGCCCCAGGCGGTGACGGCGATCCGGACCGCCAGGTAGAGGCCAAGCCCGACGGCCGCGGCCGGCCACCCGGCGCCCAGCCCGACGGCCAGCAGCATTGCCGCCATGACGCCCGGCACCACCCCGATCCAGAACAACTGGTCGCCGAGGGAGCCGAGTGGCCCGGCCAGCGCGGTCTTGAGCCGCTGGATCGTCGCGCCGGCAACCCCATCCACCTCCGCCCGCGCCGCGGCCCCGGCGGCAATCCCGGCCAGGTACGGATGGGCGTTGAAGAATTCGGTCGAGCGGCCCACCGCCTCGCGATGGCGGGCCGGGTCGCCGCGCAGCGGTTCGAGCAGCGGCAACGAGGCGAAGGCGATTCCGACGCCCTGCATCCGCTCGTAGGTCCACGAACTCTGGAGCAGGAGCAGCCGCAGCACCGACCGGGTCACCCGGCTCACAGCCATGCGGCCGCCAGGACTCCGCCGGCGACGCCGGCCGACAGCCATCGCCACCGGGGGCCGGAGCGGCCACTCGCGAGGGCGCCGTGCATCACCGCCCAGCCCGCGCCGCCGAGCGCGACGACGGTGAGCGCCCGGCCTAACGCCGGGTCCGGCGACCAGCCGCTCATTCGGATCACCGCGCCGGCGCCGAGGGCCGCGGCGGCGACGCCGCCGCTGCGGATCGTGTCGACCGCGAGGCAGGTCAGATGGACTCCGACGATGGCCGCGGGGTCGCCGGCCGAGAGGCGGTCGGCGCGGGCTCCGACGATCCGGGCGTTGAGGCGTCTGGTCGGCGGGAGGGTCGCTCCGGCCAGCCACGCGAGCGCCAGACCGAGGCCCGTGGCGACGCCCAGTGCGCCGTCCCACGAGGCGCCGGCCACCGCCACCGTCGCGGCCGCCGTGGCCGCTCCGAAATCCGGATAGCGCGAACTGCCGACCGGCACGACGTCCAACGCGAACAGCTCGAGCACGGCGCCGACCCGGAGGCCGACCTCGGGATCGCCGAGCAGGAGGCCGGTGCCGACGCCGACGACGAGCGGCCGGGAAAAGAGCGCCTGGAGCAGGCTCACGAGGTCGAGGCCGGCCCACGTCGCCCAGAGCCAGAGTGCCACCGTGGTCATGAGGCGAGCGACTCCAGCGACACCGGCGCCGAGGTGGGCAGGTCCTGCGCGGTGACCCGGACGCCGCCGGCCTCCAGCGATCGGAGATCGGCCAGCTCGTCCGGGGTGAGGTACACGTAGCGGAGGTACTCCCGGCGACCGGGGCCGGCGTGGATCCCGCCCAGGTTGACGGCTCGGATCTGGTCTGAGGCGCGGGCCAGCCAGGTCATGCCCGCCACCGTGCCGGTCAGCACCAGCACCCGGTCCGGGCCGCCACCGAGGACGGCCAACCGGGCCGGCGCCTCGGCCGGGCGAAGGAACTCGACCTCGATGCCGGCCGGAACGGCCATCCGGTACAGGTCGCGCTCGAAGTCGCTGGCCGCGACCTCGGCGTCGACCAGGACGATCCGGTTCAGCTCGAGGGGGCGGCCCCAACCGATCACGACCTGGCCGTGAACCAGGCGATCGTCGACCCGGGCGACGACGATGCTCATCAGCGGCTCGAGATGGCCTTGCCGCCGGTGGCCACGGCGCGTTCGGCGGCCTGGTCCGGCGTGAGGGTTCGATCGAAGACGAACTCGAGCAGCATGGCGAGATTGACGCCGGTGACCACCCGCGCGCCGGGCGCGCCGGCCAGGCGCCGGACCGCCGCCAGGAGGCAGGACCCCGACGGCATGTCGACGAACACGACCGCCGGGGTGTTCCCCACCGCGGCGACGATCCGCTCCTCGAGCTGGCCGCGGTCACACCCCGAATTCGACACCGGCACCAGCGCGTCGCGGATGCCGGTGATCTCCTCGACCGAACGGACCAGCGCCGTGGCCAGTTCGCCGTGACAGACGACCACCCCGCGGAGCGGCGCGGTCATTCGAAGTCTTCCTGCAGATATTCGCGGAGGCCCCGCTGCTCCTTCATCTTCCGGATCAGACGGTCGTTGAAGGCGGTGGCGGAATCGACCCCGGACATCCGGAGCAGGTGGTTCATGGCCACGACCTCGGAAATGACCGTCAGGTTCTTGCCGGGGTTGAGGGGCACGCTCACCTTCGGGACCTTGACGTCGAGGATCGAGATTTCGGTTCGGGTCAGCCCCGTTCGCTCCGCGTCGTTGTTCCAGTCCTCGAGGTGGACCACCACTTCGATCCGCTTCTGCTGCCGAACCGCCCGGATCCCGAACAGCGCCGGAATGTCGATCAACCCGACGCCGCGGATTTCCATGTGGTGGGCCGCGAGTTCGTGCCCCTGCCCGATCAGGACGTCGTTGCCCCGGCGGGTGACGATGACGACGTCGTCGGCCACCAGGCGGTGACCCCGCTCGACCAGGTCGAGCACGCATTCGCTCTTCCCGATTCCGCTCCGGCCCGTGAACAGGAGGCCGACGCCGTAGACGTCCGACAGCGACCCGTGCAGCGTGGTCCGCGGAGCGAAGGCGGCTTCGAGGATCGGCTTGACCCGGCGGTAGAACTCCGCCGTCTTGAGCTGGGTGCGGAGGACCGGGGTGCCGCGCTCGCGGGCCACCGACAGCAGCGGCTCGGGCGGGCTCTGTCCCTTGGTGATGAAGACCGCGGGCACGTCGAACCCGAGGTAGGCGACGAGCGAGTTGCGGCGGGCGTCGTCGCTCAGCGACACCAGATAGCTGACCTCGGTTTCGCCGAGGACCTGGAGCCGATCCGGCACGAACCGTTCGGTGTAGCCGGCGAGGACGAGGCCCGGGCTCGCGATGTCGGACGCGGCGATCGGGCGGTCGAGGCCGATCTCGCCGGTCAGTGATTCGAGCTCGAGCGGGTTGCCCCGTCGGCCGAGCAGGTCCCGCAGCTTGATGGTCACGAGTCGGCGGCCGATCGGCGGGGTCGCCGGGCGGCGGTGGCCTTTTCGAGCTGGCGCTTGACCTTGTCCTCGGCGCGGTCGAGCGCCGTCCGATGATCGTCGGCCGCGGCCAGACCGACCAGGATCTGGCCGCCGCGAACGTGGAGCCGGAGTTCGGCGGTCTGGCCGTCGGCCCCGACGTCGAAGACGACCTGGGCTTCGAGCGCGTGGGGCGAGTACCGCTCCATCCGTTCCATGACGGCGGCCGCCCGGGCGCGGAGTTCCTCGCCGACTTCGCAATGACGGGCCGTGATCGTGGTTTGCATGTGGTGACTCCCGCCGGGTCAGTGCCCGGCCAGCGATGACAGATGTCGTTCCGTGGCCGCCGCCGCGTCATCCCAGCTCCACGCCTCCGCGTGGGCCCGGGCGGCTCGGCCGAGGGCCGCGACCCGATCGGGATGCTCGACCAACTCCAGCATACGGCGGGCCAACTGCTCCACGTCGCCGTGGGGCACCAGATGCCCCGTGTGGCCATCCCGGACGGAATCTCGAAGCCCCGGGCTGTTCGAGGCAATCGAGGGGGTGCCGCAGGCCGCCGCTTCCATGACGGTAATGCCCCACCCTTCCTTCGGCGACGGGAAGAGGTTGGCCCAGGTGGTCCGGAGCAGCGCGAGCTTGGCCTCCTCGGTCACGAACCCGTGGAAGGTGACCTGACTCGTCAATCCTAACGCCGCCACGACCCCTTCGAGGCGGGGGCGGTCGTCGCCCGATCCGGCGATGTCCAGGCGGACGTCGGGCCGGGTCCGGTGGACCAGGCTCAAGGCGCGGATCGCGAGGTCGACACCCTTGTACCGCTTGAGCCGCCCCACGTATAAGAAGGACGGTGGCTTCGACCGGTCAAGGGCCGGATCGGGGTGGAACCGGCGATAGTCGACCCCGGGGTGAATCACCTCGATCCGTTCGGCCGGAATGCCCCGGGCGATCAGGTCGTCGCGGGTGCTTTCGCTGATGGTGTGGAACGCGGAACGTCGGTAGGCCAGCGGCATCAGCCGCTCCGCCAGGACGACCGTGGAGGCCATGACCCACCCCGCCTCGTGGTACGCCGTCGTCCCGAACAGGTGAGGGACGATGACGCACGACGGGATCCGGGTCATCGTGGCGGTGTAGAGCGGCAGCTTGTTGACGTCCTCGACCAGCACGTCCCAGGCCTGCCGGCGCAGCGCGGCCCTGACGGCGCCCCGCCCGCGGAGCGCAAAGGTGTGGCGGTCGCCGTGGCGCTCGACCGACACGCCATCGATGGTGGCCGTCGGCGGACACCCGCGCCAACCGGAACAGACCAGATGCACCCGGTGGCCTCGACGGGTCAGTCGGCCGAACAACTCGAACAGGTGGATCTCGGCGCCTCCGGCCTGGGGGTTCTCGAGATCCTGCCAGTTGACGAGCAGGATGTTCACAACCGTCCGAGGTTGCGGGCCACTCGATCGAGGACGCCGTTGACGAACCCGGGCGACTCGGGCGTACCGAACCGATGCGCGAGCCAGATGGCTTCGTCGATGGCCACCTTGGGCGGGACGGTTTCGGCCACGATTTCGTGGGCCCCGATCCGGAGGATGTTGCGGTCGATGACCGCCAGGCGTTCCAACCGCCAGTGGTCGGTGGCCGCCTCGAGCAGGCGATCGAGTTCGGGCATCCGTCCGGTGACGGCGCCCGCGAGCTGTTCCGCAAAATCGAGGACGGTGGGCTCCGGTCCGGTCAGCCGCGCCAGACCGGGCACGACCGACGCGACCGTTCGGGCCTGGGTTTCGGCGGCGTAGAGCAACTGGAGGGCTCGCGCCCGCCCCTTCGTTTCCTGCCTCAGCATCAGCGTTGTCCGACCTGGGAGATGACGTCGGCGGCCCGGATGGCCGCTTCGGCCGCTTCATGCCCCTTGTTGCCGGCGGCGCCACCGGCTCGTTCGACCGCCTGGGCCATCGTGTCGACGGTCAGGAGCCCGAACCCGACGGGCAGCGCCGCGTCGACCGCGACCTGGCCGAGCATCCGGCTCGTCTCGCCCGCGACGTAGTCGAAGTGCGGCGTGTCGCCCCGGACGACGACCCCGAGCGCGACGAGGGCGGCGTATCGGCCGGTCCGCGCCAATCCGGCCGCCGCGACGCCGAGTTCGAACGCACCACTGACCCAGACGACGTCGACCTGGTCGGCGTCGATGCCCGCCTCGCGGCAGCACTGGAGGGCCCCGTCGAGGAGTCGAGTCGTGATGCGTTCGTGATAGCCGCTGACGGCAATGCCGACGCGGCCGATGGGGCGGAGCTGTCCGCGATACTCGGGCATGGTCAGTGGCCGATCAGGTGGCCGAGCTTGTCGCGCTTGGTGGCAAGATAGGCGCGGTTGTCGTCGGTGGCCGGCGATTCGAGGGGCACCCGCTCGACGATCGAGAGGCCGTACGCGTCCACCCCGACCACCTTCCGCGGGTTGTTGGTCATCAGCCGGATGGTCGAGAGGCCGAGGTCGCGGAGGATCTGGGCGCCGATGCCGTAGTTCCGGAGATCGGGGCCGAAGCCGAGCCGCTGATTGGCCTGGACCGTGTCGGCGCCGTAGTCCTGCAGCTCGTAGGCGCGGAGCTTGTTCAGGAGTCCGATACCCCGCCCCTCCTGATCGAGGTAGACGATCACGCCCCGGCCGGCGTCCACGATCAGCCGCATGGCCGCGTCGAGCTGGGCCCCGCAGTCGCAGCGAAGGGAATGGAAGACGTCGCCCGTCAGGCACTTGGAGTGCATCCGGACCAGGACGTCGGTGGCGCCGTCGACCTCGCCATGCACGAGGGCGACGTGCTCGGCCCGATCGACGTCGTTCCGGTATCCGATGATCCGGAACGTCCCGTGGGCCGTCGGCAGCCGCGCGTCGGCGATCCGATGGACCAGCCGCTCGGTCCGCAGCCGGTACGCCACCAGTTGGGCCACCGTCACGAAGGTGAGCTGGTGACGGGTCGCGAACGCGGCCAGTTCCTCCCGCCGGGCCATGGTGCCGTCGGGGTTGAGGATCTCGCAGATGACGCCCGCCGGAGTCAGGCCGGCCAGGCGCGCCAAATCGACGCTCGCCTCCGTCTGGCCGACCCGCTGGAGCACGCCTCCCGGGCGGGCCCGGAGCGGGAACACGTGGCCGGGACGGCGGAGGTCGGAGGGCTCGGTGTCGGAGCGAATGGCCACCTGGATGGTGGAGGCCCGGTCGGCCGCCGAAATCCCGGTGGTGACGCCGAAGCGGCGTTCCGCGTCGATGCTGACGGTAAAGGCGGTGCCCATCTCTTCGGTGTTGTCGCGGGCCATCTGGGGCAATCCCAGCTGGTCGCACCGTTCGGGCGTCAGCGTCAGGCAGATGAGCCCGCGCCCGTGGATGGTCATGAAGTTGATCAGGTCGGGCGTGGCCAGCTCGGCCGCGCACACCAGGTCGCCCTCGTTCTCGCGATCCTCGTCGTCCGCCACGATGACGCAGCGGCCGTTCCTGAGATCCTCGATTGCCTGTTCGATCGTTCCGAAAACCATGACCTCGATCCGGGCGGGCCTCGAGCCCGCCCTAGCGCCTCGCGGCGCGCACGAACTCCCGGACGTACTTCCCGATCACGTCGCCCTCGACGTGGACTCGGCTCCCGACCTCGAGACCGCCCAGCGTGGTCACCGCCAGCGTGTGCGGAATCAGGGAGACCTGAATAATACCGGACCGGGGCCTCGCATTCACCGTGAGGCTCACCCCGGCCACGGTGATCGAGCCGAGCGGAATCGAGACCCGGTCGACCGCGGCCGGGACCGCCAGGTCCACCAGCCAGGCGTCGCCCCGGCGGGCCGTCCTGACCACCCGGGCGATCCCGTCGACGTGCCCCTGGACCAGATGCCCGCCCAGCCGGTCGCCCACCCGGGCGGCCCGCTCGAGGTTGACCCGGGTGCCGACCCGGAAGGTCCCGAACAGGGTCCGGTCCATGGTGGTCCGGATGACGTGGACCCGGAACCCGCCCCGGAGCTTCCGGGCCACCGTCAGGCAGGCCCCGTCGACCGCGATGCTCTCGCCGACCGCGAGCCCGCGATACGGGGCCGCCAGATCGACGTCGCGGCCCCCGCCGTCGTCGGCGCGGATGGCCGTCACCCGCCCGATCGCGCTGACCAGTCCGGTGAACATCAGCGGCGGTCGAACAGGAGCGCGGTGTCCTGGCCTAACGGTCGCCGCTCGGCCACGACCCACCGCTCCGCCTGGAGCAGCGAGCCGACCTCGAACCCGCGGACCGCCGGGATCCCGTGGTCGCCGAGCCAGACCGGGCTCACGATCCAGGCCAGTCGGTCGACGAGGCCGGCGGCCAGCAGCGCCCCGGTCAGGCGCCCCCCGCCCTCGATGACGATCGAGCCGATGCCGCGCGCGTCGAGCAGGGCCAGGGCGTCGGCCAGGGTAGCCGCCGAGACCGCCTCGACGCCCCGCTCGGTGAGCGCGGCGGCCTCCGAGGCCGTGAACTCCGGGGCGATCAGGATGGTCGGGACGTCCCGGGCCGTCCGGATCAACGCCGCTTCGGGCCCGAGCCGTCGGTGGCCGAGGAAGACCACCCGGGTCGGGGTGCGGCGCGGTTCGGTGACCCCGCGGACCGTCAAACTCGGGTCGTCGATCTGGGCCGTCCGGCCCCCGACGCCGATGGCATCGAAGCCGGCCCGGAACCAGTGGACCCAGTCGCGGGCCTCTTCGCCGGAAATCCACCGGGAGTGGCCGGCCCCATCGGCGATCCGGTGGTCGAGGGAAGTGGCCAGCTTGACCACGACCCAGGGCCGTCCCGGCCTGGCGTGGCGGTGGAGGAACCCCGCGTTCTGTCGCTCGGCCTCCTCGCGGGCCAGGCCGATCTCGACCTCAATCCCGGCTGCCCGCAGGCGGTCGCCGCCGCCGGCCATGGCCGGGTTCGGGTCGGGCATTGCCACCACGACCCGCCGGATTCCGGCGGCAATGATGGCCGCCGCGCAGGCCGGCTGTTTCCCGACGGCGGCACAGGGCTCGACGGTGGTCACCAGGGTGGCCCCGCGGGCCCGCTCGCCGGCGGCGGCCAAGGCCACGGCCTCGGCGTGGGGCCCGCCGAACTCGGCGTGATAGCCCTCGCCCACGGGCTCACCCTGGGCCAGGATCACGGCGCCAACCAGCGGATTCGGATCGACGCGACCCCACCCCCGAACGGCCAGATCGAGGGCGCGGCGCATGGCTTGAGCTTCGGTCACGCCTACAGTTTAAACCCGAGGCCCATGCTCCCGAAGAACCGCCCCGACTTGGTATTGGTGGCCGCGAACACGGTGGGGAGCTTCTCGTCCTTGCCGATCTGGAAGCCGCCTTCGAAGGTGAGCCGGGCCACCCGGCCAAGCAGGAACGAGGCGTTGGTGACGGTGACGATCCGCATGGTCGACACGGTGGAATCGGCCCGGGGTGCCACGGTCAGGCTGTCCTGGTCGCGGAAGACGATCGAGTAGTTCCCCTTCATCAGGTCGGCGCCGCCACCCGCCGTGAACTCGAATCCGCCGAACCGCTTCCCCACCATCAGGCGGACGTTGATGGCCGAGATCGCGACCGTGTACGCGTACTGGCTGCCGGCGTTCAGGTCGCCGACGGTGAACTTCGGGAAGTCGTGCCGGCCGACGTTCAGGCTGGCGACCGGCAGCGGGCCCTTCGGCTGCATCCCGATCCGAAGTCCGTACCCGAACCCGAGGGCCAGGCCGGCGAGCCGGCGGGCATCGGCGCTGAACCGGACGTAGTCGGTGGCCCGCTCCGGAACGCCCAGAATGGTGGCGAGGAAATCGACCGAGGCGGTCCCCACCGGCAGGGCCTTGTTGAGGAGACCCATCCGGATGTCGAGACTTGGCGCGACGACCGGCAGGCGTCGGGCCGCGGGCACGGTGTCGGTGGTGCCGTTGTAGGCGGTGCTGGGGAGGATGGTCCGGACGACCGTGCCGCGGAAGGTAAAGCCCAGGTCGCCGAAGCCCCGGCCTCCGCCGGCGGTTCCGAGATGGGGGTTCCCGCCGCTGGCCACCAGGGCTCCGACCGGCACGATGGTGGTGACGGCATCGTAGCCCGCGCGGCAGACCGCCTTGGTCGCTCCCGTCTGACTGTCGCAGGGATGAGGCGCCGGCTCGGCGCCGGTCTGGGCGAGCATCGGGGTGGCGAAGGCGAATCCAGCGAATCCGAACGAACTCCAGAGCCGCCTTCGCACCATGACCCCCGAAGAAGAACGTTAGGTGAATCGCACTCCGCGTTGGCCGGCGCGGATGTCCCCGGCGATCCAGGTGTCGATGTTCACCGCGCGAGCCGCCGCGCGGACCCGCTCGACCCGATCCGGCGGTACCACCGCCAGCAGGCCGGCCCCGAGGTTGAAGACCTCGCGCATCTCGGTCATCGAGACGGCACCGGCCTTCATCAGGAACGTGAACAACGGCGGCCACTCCCAGGACCGGGAATCGATGACCGCCTCGACCGTGGTGGGCAATACCCGGACCAGATTCCCGGCGATGCCGCCCCCGGTGATGTGGGCAATGCCGTGGACCGAATCGAGCACCGGCGCGAGGGCGTGGAAGTAGCTCCGGTGGACCGCCAGGAGGGCCTCGCCGACGGTCGCGCCGACGTCGCTAAGTGGCGACGAAACATCGAGTTTGAGGCGGTCGAAGCAGATGGTCCGGGCCAGGGTGTAGCCGTTGGTGTGAAGGCCCGAGGACTGGTAGCCGATCACCACGTCGCCCGGGGCGATCTGGTCGCCGTGGAGGGCGGCAGATTCCTCCACCACCCCGACAATCGTGCCGGCCAGATCGTAGTCACCCGGGTCGTAGAGGTCCGGAAGCGAGGCCGTTTCGCCGCCCGACAGCGCCATGTCGTGGGCCCGGCAGCCCCGGGCCACCCCTTCGACGATGCCGGCCAGCTGGGTTTCGGTAAGTCCGTTCGAGCCGATGTAGTCCTGGAAGGCGATGCCCCGCGCCCCGTGCACCAGGATGTCGTTGACGCTGTGGTTGACGATGTCTTCGCCCACGGTGTCGAAGACGCCGGCCATCCGGGCCACGATGACCTTGGTGCCGACGCTGTCGGTGCTCATCACCAGCACCGGGCGGGTCATCCCGTCGGGGATCCGCACCATGCCGCCGAAGGCGCCCACCCGCCCCACCGAGAGCGTCGTGCGGGCGCTCGCCACCGCCGTGGCGATCCGGCGCTTGGCCGAATCGAGGGCGACCAGGTCGACGCCGGCCGCCGCGTACTGCCGCTCGGTCACGGGAGGGGCTCCGCGGTCGGGACGTGGGTCAGGTCGACGAAGGCCTGGACCCGCCGCTGGATGCTGTCGTAGTCGACCCCCTCGAACCCCTTGATGCCGAAGCCCTGGACCGCGAACGAACCCATCGCGGCGCCGTAGATCATGGCCCGGCGGAGTTGCTCGGGCGCCACCGAATCGACCCGGGCCAGGTAGCCCATGAAGCCGCCCGCAAAGGCATCGCCGGCGCCGGTCGGGTCGAACACCTCCTCGAGCGGAAACGCCGGCGCGTAGAACGTCCGGTTCGGCTCCACCAGCAGCGCGCCGTACTCGCCCTGCTTGATCACCACCCGCTTGGGGCCGTGGTCGAGGATCCAGCGGCCGGCCTTGTGGATGTTCCAGTTGCCCGAGAGTTCGCGCGCCTCGCCGTCGTTGACGAGGAGGATGTCGACCCGCTCGAGCAGCTTGAGCAGTTCGGGGCGCTTGCCCTGGATCCAGTAGTTCATCGTGTCGCAGACGACCAGACGCGGACTCTGGACCTGCTCGAGCACGTTGAGCTGGAGTTCCGGGTCGATGTTGCCGAGGAACAGGTACTTGGTGTCGCGCCAGTCGGTCGGGAGCTTGGGCCGGAAGGTGGCGAACACGCCGAGCCGGGTCTCCAGCGTTTCGCGGCTCTGGAGGTCGTAGCTGTACTTCCCCTTCCAGCGGAAGCTCTCGCCCTCGGCCCGCTCGACGCCCGACCAGTCGATCCCGCGGGAGGCGAGGCGGTCGAGTTGCCCGGTCGGATAGTCGCCGCCGATGACGCCGACCACCTTGACCTTGGAGAGGAGCGAAGCGGCGACGCTGAAGTAGACGGCGGAGCCGCCCAGGGCATCGGCGGTTTCGCCGAAGGGCGTGTAGACCGAGTCGAGGGCGACGCTCCCGACGACCATCAACGGCATGGGATTACATCCGATCCGGGGCCGAGAGCCCCAACAGGGCAAGTCCGTTGCCTAACACGATCCGGGTGGCCCGGGCCAGCACCAGGCGGGCCGCTTCCACCGCGGGGGGTTCTCCGAGCACCCGGCAATGGTGGTACCAGCCGTGGGTCAGGCGGGCCAGGTCCTCGAGGTAGGCGGTGACGCGATGCGGCTCCCGCTCCAGCGCCGCCCGGGCCACCACCGTGGGAAACGTCGTCAACGTCTTGAGCAGTTCGGCATCCTGCGGCGCCGGCAGGCCCGCCGGGTCGATCTCGTCGCCGACGTCGTCCGGCGACCGGTCGGCCACCCGGAAGATGCCCGACATCCGGGCGTGCGCCATCTGGACGTAGAAGACCGGATTCTCGTCGGTCTGCTTCCGGGCCAGGTCGACGTCGAAGGAGAACGGCGTGTCGCTCCGTCGCATCAGGAAGAAGTACCGGGCGGCGTCGGTGCCGACGTCGTCCAGCAGGTCGCGCAGGGTGACGAAGTTGCCCGCCCGCTTGGACATCTTCACCTCCTCGCCGCCCTTCACCACCTTGACCAGCTGCACCAGCGCCACTTCGAAGCTGTCGGCCGGGTGACCGAGCGCCACCAGCACCGCGCGCATCCGCGGGATGTAGCCGTGATGATCGGCGCCCCAGACGTCGATCAGGTGGTCGAACCCGCGCCGGAACTTGTCGACGTGGTAGGCGATGTCGGGCACCAGGTAGGTGTACGTCCCGTCGCTCTTCCGGAGCACCCGGTCCTTGTCGTCGCCGAAGGACGTCGTCCGCATCCAGAGGGCGCCCTCCTGCTCGAAGAGGAGGTCCCGGTCGCGGAGCAGGTCGAGGGCCACCGCCAGCTTGCCCGAGTCGTAGATCGACTGCTCCGAGGTGTGGACGTCGAACACCACGCCGAAGTCGCGGAGCAGATCGTCCTGCTCGATCCGCTGGCTTTCGAGCGCGAACCGCCGACAGATCGGGAGCGCTTCGACGGCCGGCCGATCGGCGAACGCGGCGCCTTCCCGCGCCAGGAGTGCCGCGGCCGTCTCGAGCAGGTACTCGCCGAAGTAGCCGCCTTCGGGCGGCTCCGCCTGCCGGCCGACGGACTGCTGTACCCGGGCCCAGAGGCTCTGGGCCAGCTTGTCGATCTGGGCCCCGGCGTCGTTGATGTAGAACTCGCGGGTGACCTCGTGGCCGGCCCAGGTCAGGAGCGAGGCGATCGCGTCGCCGAGCGCCGCTCCCCGGCCGTGACCGACGTGCAGCGGGCCGGTGGGATTGGCCGAGACGAACTCCACGTTGACCCGCTGGCGGACCGCGGCCGCCGAACGGCCGTAACCCTTGCCGGCCCGGACGATGGCCTGGAGTTGCGACGCGAGGGCGTCCTGCGCCAGCCAGAAGTTGATGAACCCGGGGCCCGCGATCTCGGTGCGCGACACCAGGCCCGCCGGCAGCGCCAACGCCGCGATCACTTCCTCGGCCACCTTCCGGGGGTTGGCCTTGCGGGTCTTGCCCACCAGGAGGGCCAGGTTGGTCGCGAGGTCGCCGTGCCCCGTGTCGCGGGGCCGCTCGACGACGAACGGCACGTCAGGGGCGCCCAGCGCGGCGGCGATCCGGGCGAGTTCGGCGCGGAGGAGGTCGCTCACTCCGCGGCCTTCGCGGACTTCTTGCCGCTCGCCTTGGCGGGCGCTGGTGCCGGGGTGTCCGCCTTGGGGGTGCTCTCGGCGGTCGAACTCTTCGAGGGGCTCGATTCGGAGGTCGTGTCCTTCCGAGGTCCCTTCCCGTCTTTCCCGTAATCCGTGATGTAGAACCCGGAGCCCTTGAAGATCAGGCCGGCACCACCCGAAATGACTCGGGTCGCCTTGGCGCCGCAGGTGGGGCACTTGGCCTTGGGCTTGTCCGAGATCCGTTGAAAGGCCTCGAACGAATGCCCCTTGGCGCACTGATACTCGTAGGTCGGCATAGTTCCTTGGTGATGCGACTTAAGCAAATACGGCGCACCAAGTTAGCAGCGTCCGGGGGGGCGGAACAAGGCGACCCGGCCCGCGCCGCCGGGGGCCCGATCAGGCCCGGTGGCCTTCGGCGCTCGCGGACTCCCGGTCAGGCCGGATCGGCCTGACGCACCGCCGAGGCCAGATCGGCGATGCCCACGGTGCCGACCGTTTTCGGATCGCCGGTGGCGAGCCGGCGGAGGTAGTCGATCTGGCCCAGGTGGAACGTGAGGTGGGTGGCGAGGTGGACGAGCCAGTCGCCGGTGGTGACGCGAAACTTGCCCCCGACGGTTTCGGGGAACTCCGCCGTGCAGTCGATCGGCCGCGACCCGTCGAGCGTCCGGTTGACCGCGGCGATGGCCTCGTCGAGGTCGGCCATGATCTCGGCCCGAGGCACCCCGCGGGCCGCGAACTCCCGGTCCCGGTTGCGGACATAGCCGGACCCGCCCAACCGAGCCCCGATGAAATGGCGGATGTTCCCCGCCAGGTGCAGTGCCAGTGTGCCCGCTGCATTGGTCACACCGGGGGGCGCGACCCAGATCGACGCCTCGTCGGGAAACGCGGCCAGTTCCCGTTTGACCGTTTCCAGGTCGCGAACCATGATCCGCTCGATCCAGCGCAGTTCCATGATGGTCTCCTCTCAGCCGATGGCGGCGACGGTTCCCCGGTCGACGTAGTGCCCGCCGGCAAAGCCCCGGAGCACGACCGGCAGGCCGACGCCGAGCAGCCGCGCCTGTTCGTTGCGCACGGCCTCGCTGGACACGAACTGGTCCTTGTCGCCCACGGCCACGACCAGACTGCCGTCGCGGAGGCTGCTCCGCAGACGCTCCAGGTCGAGGTCCGGCGGCACGGTGCCGCCCCAGAGCACCAGCCGATTGACCGGATGCCGGCCAAACGCGGCCCACCGGCAGGCCGTGGCCGCGCCCTGCGAAAATCCGTGGACTTCCAGCCGCACCCGCGGCGGGAGCGAGCCGATCACTTCGTCCGCCAGCTGATCGAGATACCTGATGTAGTCCTCGATCTCGGCCTCGCGGTCTTCCCGCGTCATCCACGAGGCGCCGACCCGGCGGGCCTGGTTCTCCTCGAAGTACGAGCGCGACAGTGCCTCCGGCGCCACGATCAGCCGGCCCGGCTTGGCCGCCGGTTCGAACCACTTGAGGAAGTTGCTCGCGAGCTGGCTGTACCCGTGGAGGGCAAACCAGATCTCCTCCGCCCCGGCCCGTTCGCCGAGGAGGTAGTAGCGGGCGCTGCGGGTGACCTGCAGTCGGTGGGCCGGATAGCTCATCGGGTCCTCATGGGCGGTAGACCCCCCACACCTGGCGGAGGGCGTCGCTGATCTCGCCGAGCGTGGCCCGGACGCGAACGGCCTGGAGCAACGCCGGCATCAGCGGGTCCGTTCCGGCCGCGGCCGTCGCCACCGCCTGGAGGGCCGTTCCGACCGCGCCGGCGTCCCGGTTGGCTCGGCCGGCCGCGACCCGCTCCCGCTGCCGCCCCTCGAGTTCGGCGAAGTTCGGCACCGCCATGACCGGTCGGGGCTCGTCGCTGGTGAACCGGTTGACGCCGACGACCACCACCCGGCCGTCCTCCTGGGCCTTCTGGAGTTCGTACGCCGAGTGGCCGATGGCCTCCTGGTAGAACCCCGATTCGACGGCGCGGACCGCGCCACCGAGTTCGTCGATCTTCTCGATCAGCGCCCGGGCCTCGGCCTCGATCCGGTCGGTCAGGCTCTCGACGTAGTAGCTCCCGCCGAGCGGGTCGACGGTCCGGTCGAGCCCGCTCTCGTGGCCGAGGATCTGCTGGGTCCGGAGCGCCAGGGTGGCGGCCTCCGGCGTCGGCAGGGCCAGGGCCTCGTCGTAGCCGTTGGTGTGGAGCGACTGGGTTCCGCCTAACGTTGCCGCCAGGGCCTGGACCGTCACCCGGACCACGTTGTTGAGCGGCTGCTGGGCCTGGAGGGTGACCCCGCCGGTCTGGGTGTGGAACCGGAGCCGGGCGGTCTGGTCGTCCGCGCCGAACCGCTCCCGGACCAGGCGGGCCCAGAGTCGGCGGGCGGCCCGGAACTTGGCGGCTTCCTCGAAGAGGTCGTTGTGGGCGGCAAAGAAGAACGAGAGCCGCGGCCCGAACCGCTCGATCGGCAAGCCGGCCGCCACGGCCCGGCGACAGTACTCGAGGGCATTGGCCAGGGTAAACGCCACCTCCTGCACCGCGGTGGCGCCGGCCTCCCGGATGTGGTACCCGCTGATCGAGATCGGATTGAAATTGAGGCCCTGGTCGGCGACGAACCGGAAGATGTCGGTGATCAGCCGGAGCGACGGTTCCGCCGGATAGATGTAGGTGCCCCGGGCGATGTACTCCTTGAGGAGATCGTTCTGGATCGTCCCCGACACCTTGGCCCACGGCACGCCCTGCTCTTCCGCCACGACGAGATACATCGCGAGGAGAATGCCCGCGGTGGCGTTGATCGTCATCGAGGTGGAGACCTTGTCGAGCGGGATTTGCCGGAACAGGATCCCCAGGTCGTCGACCGAGTCGATGGCCACGCCGACCCGACCCACCTCGCCCGCGGCCATCGGATGGTCGGAGTCGTATCCCATCTGGGTCGGGAGGTCGAACGCCGTCGACAGGCCGGTCTGGCCGGCCGCGAGGAGCAGGCGGAACCTTTCGTTGGTCTGCTCGGCCGTCCCGAAGCCGGCGTACTGGCGCATGGTCCAGAGCCGGCCGGTGTACATCGTCGGCTGGACGCCGCGGGTATAGGGCCACTGGCCGGGCTGACCCGGATCGCCGTTCCAGTCCGCGGGGCCGACCACCGGTTCAACCGGCAGGAGGCCGGGATGTCGATTGCTCACCCTTCCGCCTCCGTCTCCGCCAGGATCTGGGCCACGAATTCGACGTCCCGCTTCGACCCGATCACCAGCGGGGTGCGCTGGTGGAGCGCTTCGGGCCGGATGTCGAGGATCCGCCGCCGCCCATCGGTGGCCGCCCCGCCCGCCTGTTCCGCGATCATGGCCATCGGGTTGGCTTCATAAGTGAGCCGCAGCTTGCCGCTCTTGTTCTTGGTGTCGGCCGGGTAGAGGAAGATGCCGCCCGCGATCAGGTTGCGGTGAAAGTCCGCGACCAGCGATCCGATGTAGCGGCTGTTCTTGCCCTTGATCCGCTCCGGAAAATCGCCGTGGAGGCCGCGGACCGCCCGCTGGATGCCCTTGTTCCACCGGCCGAAATTGCTCTCGTTGACGCTGTAGTAGATCCCGACCTCGGGGATCGTCAGGTTCGGATGGGAGAGGAGGAACTCGCCCACTGTCGGATCGAGCGTAAAGCCGTGGACGCCCTGGCCGGTGGTGTACACCAGCATGACGCTGGATCCGTACATCACGTACCCCGCGGCCACCTGCCGGGCCCCGGACTGGAGCACGTCGGTCAGGACGCCCTGCCCCTCCATCGAGGTCCGCCGATAGATGCTGAAGATCGTGCCGACCGCCGCGTTGACGTCGATGTTGGAGGAGCCGTCGAGCGGGTCGAACAGCACGGCGTACTTCCCTTGCGGCCACCCCGGCGGAATCGGGATCAGCTCTTCGTCTTCCTCCGAGGCCATTACGCACACCCGCCCGGTGTGCCCCATG
>JAEUJH010000682.1 GCA_016794825.1 Gemmatimonadota bacterium | reverse complement strand
CCGCTCCCGCCGGCCGAGGCCATCCGACTGGCCCGGGAAGTGGCGGAGGCCCTCGCGGCCGCGCATGCCCGGGGCATCGTCCACCGGGACATCAAGCCGGAGAACGTCCTGCTCGACGCCAACGGTCACGCGATCGTCACCGACTTCGGGATTTCGCTGGTGACGGGACGGTCGAACGAGCGGCGCCCCGGCGTGGCGATCGGGACGCCCCAGTACCTGAGCCCGGAACAGGCCCTTGGCGAGGAAGTCGACGGCCGGGCCGACGTCTACTCCCTCGGCGTGGTGCTCTACGAAATGCTCACCGGGCGGCTCCCGTTCGAGTCGCCGACCACGGCGGGGCTGCTGGCCAAGCAGATCCTCGAGGCGCCGCCTTCCCTGGAATCCCGCCGGCCCGACCTTCCGGCCGCGGTGGTTGCCGCGGTGGGGCGGGCCCTCACCAAGAGCGCGGCCGACCGGCCGACCGCGGCCGCGCTGGTCGAGGAACTGACCAAGGCGGCCACCCCCCAGGCGTTGACCCCGCCGAGCGTGGTCCGCCGACGGGCGCGATGGCGGCGGGTCCGCTGGATCGGCGGCACGGTGGTGGTCCTGGCGGCCGCGGTGTTCCTGGCCGCGTGGGCCACGTTGCAGGGCCTGACCACCTTTACCGGCGGAGCCATTCCCGCCCTCAGCGCCTCGGCGGCCAATATCCCGCCGGCCCTGATCGAGGAAGCCCGCGCCGACGGAAGTCTCGAGCCCGGCGAGACGGTCGAATACGTGTTCGTGCCCGCGGGCCACGGCTGGGGCGACGCGCTGCTGGTGACCGATCGCGCCCTGGTCCGCCGGATCGACGGCACCGCCCGCCGGCACGCGGCATGGGGCGCGGGTGTCGACCTCAATCTCACCTTCTTCCGGAAGGGCGAAGACCGCGGCATCGTGGTGTCGACCGGCAAGACCGGGCGCCCCGACACCCTGTACCGGAACCTCTCGGGGGCCGAGCTGGGGGCCCTGTCGACCGCCATGGCCGGAGTGACCGGGTCGGACCGGGTGAAGTAGCGGTTGAAACCCGGCTGGCGATTTGGGCGTATACCTGAAATATTCAGGGGAACGCCGGAAATCGCATGAGCCGAACTGGACTGGACCTGCTTCAGGGCACCCTCGACATCATGGTGCTCAAGTCGCTGTCGTGGGGGCCGCGCCACGGGTACGCGGTCGCGTCGTGGATCCGGGAAACCAGCCGCGACGGCCTCAACATCGAGGAAGGCGCCCTCTACACCGCGCTCCATCGGATGGAGCAACGGGGCTGGCTCGAGGCCAGCTGGGGACTCACCGAAAACAACCGTCGGGCCAAATCCTATCAACTGACGGACGCCGGCCGGACCGAACTGCGGGAGGCCCGCGGTCGGTGGTCGAAGTACGCCCAGGCCGTCTTCCAGATTCTCGAAGCGAGGAGCTGACATGGCCACCTCGGGTTTGCGCCGGTTCTTCGAGCTGGTGGTGCGGCCGTTCCGCGGGGCCGCGGCGGTGGACGCCGAACTCCGGGCCCATTTCGAGATGACGGTGGACGGGCTGGTGCGG
>JAEUJH010000681.1 GCA_016794825.1 Gemmatimonadota bacterium | reverse complement strand
CATCCGCGACCGGCTGGCGGGCGCCGAGCCGCCCCGCAGCGCCGAACTGGTGAGCCTGGTCCGCCTGGCCGAGCACGTTCAGGCCAAGGGCCTCGGCGACGCCGGCCTGGCCCTCCGGGAGCGGCTCCTCCGCGCCGAGGTGGTCCTCTTCGACGACCTCGACGTCACCGAACGCCAGTTGCCGGTGCAGTCGTTCGTCTTCGACGTCATCGAAAGCCGGCTCGCCGCCGGCCTCGCCACGGTCATCGCCACCGGGAAACCGTTAGGCAGGCTGGCCGGCCTCGACGCCCGGCTGGCCCGCCGCCTCCGCGACGCGTCGGCGGTCGACCTCGGCCTCCCGGCGGCCCCCGCCCGGGCCGCGATCCTGGGCCGGCGGATCGCCGAGGCCGGCTGCGCCGTGGCCCCCGGACTCGCCGCCACCCTGGCGGGACTCGAACTCGCCTCGGTCAAGGAGTATCTCGGCGCCCTCAACCGGATCCTCGTGGTCCAGCAGACCACCCCGAAGCCGATCTCGGTCGACGACGCGCTCGCCCTCCTCGGCCTCGAGCCGGAGCCGAACCGGAGCGAACCGGCCGCGCCGGCGCCCGCCCCGGAGGATGGCGCCGGCGAGTTCGACGCCTTCCTGACCGAGGTGGTGGCCAACGTCTCGCAGCAGTTCGACCATTGGCGCGGTCGGCTCCGCGAAGCGATCGCCTACTGGCAGGGGCAGGGCGTCAAGACCCGCCGACTCGAACAGGCGCTCCTCGCCGATTCCACCGGCGATCCGGAGCCCGTTGTCGCCGCGTTCGGCCACGACGCCGGTGAACTCCTTCGCCTCGGCGCCGAGGCCCGGGTCATTGCCCCGGACCTGGCCGGAGCCGAGATCTTCCGCGATCCCGACCAGTTGGTGGCCGCCCGTCACCTGGTGCAGGAGGCCCGGGCCCGGCGGGCGCCCCTGTCGGCGCCGCTCCCGGACCTGACGCTCGCCCGGCTCGGCGTCGGAGCGTCCAATCGGGTGGCGCTCGAGGCGCTGGCGGCGGTGGTCGCCGAACCCGGCGTTCGCCACAATCCGCTGGTACTCGTCGGGCCGAGCGGGGTGGGCAAGACCCACCTCCTCCACGGTCTCGGCAACGCGCTCATGGCCGGCGGGCTCTCGCCGGTGGCCTGCCTGTCGGCCCACAGCTTCCTCGGCGAACTCGCGGCCCAGCGAAGCCCCGAGGAGACCGCGCAGTGGCGGGCCCGGTACCAGTGGGTCGCCGGATTCCTGCTCGACGACGTCCATCTCCTGTCCGGCGAGACCCGCGCCCAAGCCGAGCTGCTGCAGATCTACGCGGCGCTCGAAGAGGGCGGGCGACCGATGGCCTTCGCCAGCGCCCGGCCCTTGAGCGAACTCGCCGGGTTCGATCACCGCCTCCTGACCCGGTTCCAGGGCGGAACCGTCGTCGACGTGGCGGCACCGGATCGCGAGGTCCGGCTGGCCGTGATCCGCACCCTGCTGGCCGAGTCGAGCGCGGCCGAGGACGTCGGCCTGATCGACTACCTGGCCGGCCGACCCGCCGATTCGGTTCGGTCGGTGCAGGGCATGGTGCACCGCGTTCTGGCCGAGGCCCAGGCCGAACGGATCGTGCCTTCGGTGGCGCTCGCTCGGGAAACGCTGGAGGCGGTCGAGGCCAAACCGATCCGCCGCGAGAAGAAGCCCGTGGCACCCACGAGCGGCATCCTCTCGCCCGGGATGGGCATCGTCCGCAGTCGGGAGAAGATGATCCTCGAGTGGCCGTCGCCCGCCGACCGTCTGCTTCCGGAGTTCGGCTGATGGCCATCAAGGGCAGCCTCAAGGAAGCGAGCCTTCCGGACGTCGTGCAGCTGCTGTTCTTCGGCCGCCGCACCGGCTGTCTCACGCTCTCCGACCGGCAGCGGTTCGGGTCGGTGTTCTTCGAGGACGGCTGGATCACCTACGCGACCATCGTCAATCGCCGCGACCGGATCGGCGACATCCTGCTGCGCTCGAGCGTCATCACCCGGGAACAGCTCGACCAGGCGCTCGGTCTCCAGCGGATGGCCCGCGGCCGCCGCCTCGGGGAAATCCTCGTCAGCCTCGGCGCGCTGGCGCCCGACGAACTGAAGCGGGTCGTTCGGCTCCAGATCGAGGAAGCGGTCTACTCGCTCTTTGCCTGGACCGTCGGCACCTTCACGTTCGAGGCCGG
>JAEUJH010000306.1 GCA_016794825.1 Gemmatimonadota bacterium | reverse complement strand
CGGCCGGCCAGCGCCGCGATCGGATCGTCGGCGTCGTGCTCCGTGGTGGCCACGACGATCGCGTCGGCGCCGCGCACCCGGCGGAGCCGCTCGATCATCCGGGCCAGCATCGGCTGGCCAAGCAGGGGCAGCAGCACCTTGCCGGGCAGCCGGCTCGAACGCATCCGCGCCTCGATCGTGATGACGGTCTTCACTCCGCCCCCCCGGCGATCAGGTCCCACGACATTGGCGTCCCCCGCCCCACGTTGCGGCTGGCGCGGCGGCCGACGACGATCGACGCGAACCGCGGCGGCAGCCCGAACCCCGGGCGAATCGATCGAACATTGCGGTCCGTGAACGGCTCGCCGGACGCCACGTCCTCGACCACGTAGAGCGACCGGCGGAAGGTGACGCTTCCCTCCTCCGCCAGGCCGGGCCCGAAGCCGGGGCGGCCGGTCATGGCCGTCGCCCGCCGGACCGCCTCGGCCAGCGCGGCGAACTCGGCCGGTTCGAGGGAGAAGTGGCTGTCGACCCCGCCCGCCGCTCGATCGAGCGTGAAGTGCTTCTCGATCATCACGGCGCCGAGAGTCACGGCCACCACCGGCGCGACGACGCCGAGACTGTGATCCGAGAGCCCAACCGGACAGCCGGTGGCGGCGGCCAGGACCGGGATCGCGGCCAGATTCATCTGGTCATCCGGCGCCGGGTAGCTGCTGGTGCACTTGAGCAGCACCAGATCCCGGGTGCCGGCGCCCCGCAGGACCCCGATCGCGTGCGCGATCTCCTCGAGGTTGGCCATGCCGGTCGACATCACCACCGGCTTGCCGGTCCGGCCGATCCGCCGGAGCAGGCCGTCGTCCACCAACTCGAACGAAGCCACCTTGTGCGCCGGCGACCCCAGCGATTCGAGGAGGTCGACCGCCGTGGCGTCGAACGGCGTCGAGAAGATCTCGAGGCCGACAGCCCGGGCTTCGGCGAACAGCCGCTCATGCCAGGCCCACGGGGTGTGCGCCTCGCGGTAGAGGTCGTACAGCGTTCGACCCGCCCACGGTCCCTGACCCGGGACCACGAAATCGGGCCGGCTCGACGGAATCGTCAACGTATCGGCGGTGTAGGTCTGGAGCTTGATGGCATGGGCGCCCGAGTCCTTGGCGGCCTGGATCGTGGCAATCGCCCGACCGAGGTCGCCATTGTGGTTCCCGGACAGCTCGGCCACCAGAAAGCACGGCTTGCCGGCCCCGATCTCGAACCCGCCAACCCGAACGGTCATACCGCCACTTCCCGCCCTTCGACGAAGCGGAGCCGGCCGTCGGCCGACGGCGGTTCAGTCTCCCAGCCGAGCAGTTCGAACAGCCGACGGGACGTTTCGTTGGTCGGCACGACGGACGCCTCGATCCGAACGGCCGGCGCCCGTCGCCGCACCGCCGCGACCCCCTCGACCAGGAGGGCGCGCCCGAAGCCGCGGCCCCGGGCTTCCGGCGCCACGACGTAGCTCAGCGTGGCCGTCCGCCAGCCATCGCGGGTGTCGAATCGGACCGAGCCGACCGGCTGGCCTTCCGCACTCTCGCCGATAAGGACCAGACTCGCCGAGTCCGGGAGTTTCCGGGCCAGCCAGGTATGGTGTTCGCTCCACGAGACCAGCGGCCGATTGCCCGAACCGGCGCGAGTCGTTGGGTCATTGGCCCAGACCCAGAGGGTGTAGGCGTCGGTCATCAGGGCCGGACGCAGCTTCATTGGTTCTCTCCTCCATCCTGGGCCAGCCGCCAGAGCCGGTCGGCCACCCGATCCGCCCCGTTCGTCACCGCCGGCAACGGCGTCGGCACCTGGAGCAGGCCACCGAGCTGATGGGCGAGGAAGTCGGGGTCGAGTAACAAGGCATTGAGGCCGGGAACGCCGGCGTCGCGCCCCCAGCGATACACGAGGCGCTGATTGTCCGCGGTCATCAGCAGGATCACCGGGATGCCGACGGCTGCCGCCTCCCAGACGGTGCCGCCCGCGGCGATGATCATCCCCCGGGCTCGGCCGGCCTCCCGCCACAGCGCGTCGGCCTGAATCCGCCGCCACCGTTCGGGCGCCCAGTCGCCGGTGGCGGCGAACCGTTCGTCCGGCGCCAACTCATCGAGCAGGCAGAGCATTTCGACCACCGCCGGACTCGGAAGCCCACCGCCGAGCGACACCAGGATTTCTCCGTCGGGCGTCGGGTTCCACTGGGGAAGGTCCTCGCGAATCGGGAGGTAGTCAGTCCCGGCCAGCAACAAGCCGGTGAACCGCGGGTACAGGTCGATCGACGCGTACGGGTTGGGGTTCCACACCGCCGAGTAGCCGGGCGGCACCTGGGCGCTCCCGAGGTCGTCGATCAGGATCCGAAGCGTCGGCTCCGGCGCGTGGGACCAGCGGAACCGGGTCGAGGCGTCGTAGGTATCGACCACGACGATCTCTCCGGTTTCGACCGGGTCGCCCCCGATCGGGATGTCGAGCCGGGCAAACCGCTCCCGGACAAAGGGCAGGTCGAAGTGTCCGATGGCGCGAACGGGGCGCCCAGCGCGCCGCCAGGCGGCGCCGAGGGTGGCGCACCGCATCGCGTGCCCCGCCCCCGCCCGACTGTTGGCCTCGGACACCAGGACCAGCGTTCCCATCGTCATCCCGCGCGCCCCCCGAGTCCGGCCACGACCCCGGCCACGACTTGGTCGACCTGATCCTCGGTCATGGCCGGGAACAGGGGAATCGTCAGGGCCGAGCGATAGTACTCCTCGGCGCCGGGTCGGACGGTCTTGGGGAACCCGCCGCGCTGATAGAACGGCTGGTGATACACGGGGATGTAGTGCACGTTGGCCCCGATCCCTCGTCGGAGCAGCTCGTCGTAGATGGCCCGGCGTCGCGTCGGCGGCACCCGAAGAACGAACAGGTGGTGCGCCCCTCGCGACCACTGCGGCCGGCGGAGCGGCTCGATGTCCGCCACGCTCGCGAACCGCTCTTCGTACCAGGCCGCCACCTGCCGACGGGCGGCCAGCCAGCCCGGATACCGCGCGAGTTGCGACCGTCCGAGCGCGCACTGGACGTCGGTGAGCCGGTAGTTGTACCCCAGCTCGTGCTGTTCGTAGTACCAGGGACCGTCGTTGGCGGTCAGTTCGCTCGCGTCCCGGGTGATCCCGTGGGTCCGGAACCGCTTCATCCGGCGGTAGAGGGCTTCGTCGTTGGTGGTGGCCGCGCCCCCCTCGCCGGTGGTGATCTGCTTGACCGCGTGGAAGCTGAAGCAGCAGATGGCGCTGTGGTCGCAGGCGCCGACCTGGTGTTCGACCCCGTCACTGGTCCGGTAGGTCGCGCCCAGCGCGTGGGACGCGTCCTCGACGATGGTCCAGTGGCGCGCCTCCGCCACGGCGGCCAACGCCTCGATCCCCGCCACCTCGCCGCCGAAATGGACCGGCGCCAGGACCTTGATGCTCTTGTCGGACTGATCGTCCGCCGCGTCCGGGTCCATCTGCGCGCTGTCGGGTTCGACGTCGGCGAACCGGACGCTGCCCCCGAGGTAGAGCGACGCGTTGGCCGTGGCCACGAAGGTGATCGGCGTGGTGAGCACCGAGGTGCCCGGGCCGATTCCGGCCGCGGCATACGCGGCATGGAGCGCCGCCGTACCACTGTTGAAGACGACGGCAAACCGGGCTCCGACGAACCGGGCCAGGTCGGCCTCGAAACGCTCGACCAGCGGTCCCTGCGTCAGATGAGAGGCCCGGAGCGCCTCCGCCACGGCCGCCACGTCGGCGTCCGAGATCTCCTGCCGGCTGTACGGCATGAAGCCCGACATCAGTTGAGACCCAGCGACGCGAGGAGATCCTTGACGTCCTGCACGCCGAGCCGATCCGGATTGTTGTCGCTCCGGTAGCTGAACCCGTCCGGCACGGACTGGCCGACGCTCAGCACCCCGTCGTCCCACCAGGGCTGCTGCGGCTGAAGGACATAGTGGGTACCCATGTCGCGGGTTCGCCGGGCGTCGTCCTCGCTGATCATCAGCTCGTGGAGCTTCTCGCCGGGGCGGATCCCGATGACTTCCGTCTTGCAGTTCGGCGCCAGGGCCTCGACCAGCGTCATGATGTCGGTCGACGGGATCTTGGGGACGAACAGCTCCCCGCCGTGCATCCGCCGGATCGACTCGAGCACGAAGTCGACCCCCTGGTCCAGGGTGATCCAGAACCGGGTCATCCGCGGATCGGTGATCGGGAGGACGCCGTTCTTACGGGCCTTGAGGAAGAACGGAACCACGGAGCCGCGGCTCCCGACCACGTTGCCGTAGCGGACCACGCTCATGATCGGCCCCCGTCCGCCCGCGTACGCGTTGGCGGCCACGAAGAGCTTGTCGGAGCAGAGTTTGGTGGCGCCGTACAGGTTGATCGGGTTGGCGGCCTTGTCGGTCGACAGGGCCACGACCTTCTCCACCCCGGCATCGAGGGCGGCCTCGATCACGTTCTGGGCACCGAGGACGTTGGTCTTGATGCACTCGAACGGGTTGTACTCGGCCGCCGGCACCTGCTTCAGCGCCGCCGCGTGGATCACGACCTGGACACCGGTCATGGCCCGCTGGAGGCGGTTGAGGTCCCGCACGTCGCCGAGGAAGAAGCGGAGGCGCTTGTCCTTGAGCTGCTCCGCCATCTCGTACTGCTTCAGCTCGTCGCGGCTGTAGACGATGACCCGCCGGGGGTCATAACGCTCGAGCACCCGCTTGACGAAGGCGCGGCCGAACGATCCGGTGCCGCCGGTGATCAGGATCGATTGTCCTTCGAGAAACATGACTTACCCCTCTCCTTGTCGTGTCGCGCCGAACGGATGACCGATCCGCTCCCGCAGCTCACTCGCCACCCGGTCGAGCGCCCCATGCCAGGTCCGGTCGCCCTCGTCCCGGCGGAACAGCCGGATCGCGGGAAACCAGGGTGACCGGTCCTCGCCGAACACCGTCCAGTCGGTGCCCGGGTCGAGTTGCCAGGTCTCGGTGCCAAGCGCGCCGGCCAGCGAACTCACCGCCGTCGGCGCCGTGATGACCAGATCCAGATGCCACATCAATCCGGCCACCGACTCCAGATCGTCCCGAAGATCGACGCCCGCCCACCGGTGAATCCGGATCCCGGCGGCCTGTTCGGCCTCGACCAGCTCGGCCTCGCAGTCGTCGTACTGGAGATTGACGAACACGGCGCCCGGGATCTCGAGGACCCGAAGCCACTGGGTCAACGTCGGGTAGTACCGGGCCCGCTCCCCGCCCCGGAGGGCGCTCCGCCAGCAGATCCCCACGCGCGGGCCGGGACCGAGCCCGCGCAGGCGCTCGCTCCAGGCCGCGAGCTGGGCGCGCGCCGGCATCAGGTAGCTCCACCTGGGGCGGAAATCGGCTCGGCTGCCGCGGAGGATCTCCGGCAGGTTCCCGATCGGGACCTGGAAATCCCATCCCCCTGGCCCGAAGGCGCCGTCGGGCACCACCCGGACCTCGGGAAGCGAGCGCTGATAGAGCCCGACCAGCCGGGGATCGACCGCGAGCGTCACGTCGGCGCCCAGCGCCACCAGATCGGGGACGCAGGTGGCGAACATGATCTCGTCCCCCAGGCCCTGCTCCCGCCACACCAGGATCCGCCGGTCGGCCAGCGGTTCGCCCCGCCAGATCGGCCAGGGCAGGCCGCGGTGCTCGGTCAGGCGTTCCCGGGCAAACCGGGACCGGTAGCCCGCCCAGCCTTCCGCCAGCCGGCCGGCCGCGAGCTGCGCCAGCGCCAGGTTCCACCGGGCTTCGGGCCAGTCGGGTTTGAGTTGGCCCGCCCGTTCCAGCGCGGCCATGGCCTCGGCCAACCGCCCATCCTCGCGGCAGGCGTTGCCGAGGTTGAGCCAGATCTCCGGCGCTTCCGGCGTGACGGCCCGGGCCGCCTCGAACGAGGCGATGGCGGCC
>JAEUJH010000201.1 GCA_016794825.1 Gemmatimonadota bacterium | reverse complement strand
TTCCGGCCTTCGCTGGCCGATTCGCTGGCCCTCGAGCTGGGACGATCCGGCTGGCTGCAGCGGGCGCTCCGCCACGCCACCGAGGTCGCGGCCAACCGCGACAGTGTCACCAGGTTCGTGGCCGCGCTGACCGCGAGCGATCACCTGGCCGAGGCACGGCGGCGGGCCCTGGCTCTTCTCCCGGCTGCGGCAGCCTCGGCCCCCGCGCCGGCGGTGTCGCTCCTGCTGTTCCTCGACGCCCGCGGGTATCGCGAACGGCTCCTGCTCGACCCGCTGTACTTCATGCGGCTTCCGGATCCGATCGGAGTCCTGGCGCACGAATTCCATCATTACTACCGAAACGCCATCGCTCGCCCCCTCCGCCCGTTCGGCGACGATCTGCTGGCCTGGGTCCTGAGTTCGACCGAATCCGAAGGCGTGGCCGGCCTGCTCGACAAGGGCGACATCCCGCGGCTTACGCCCGAGGAGATTGCCCGGCGCTATCGGAGCCTTCCGGACCAGCGGCAGTACTTCGAGGACTACCAGCGGGAGTACCGGCGGTCCGACCATTGGCTCCGCCGGGTCGAGGACGTTCTCGAACGGGTCGGCCGTCATCCCGACTCCGCCCGAGTGCTCGGCGCCCGGCTTCACGCCGACATCCCCGACACCGGGCGGATCCTGGGCGCCTTCATGGCCTCGGCCATCGTCCAACGTCGGGGGGTCGACGCCCTCTTGTCCGTGGTCGGCGATCCGTTCGCGTTCTGGCGGCTCTACGGCGCGATAGGCGGCGTCGATGAGCTTCCCGCCGGCCTGAGTTCAACCGCACTGATGGCCATGTCGGATCTCGAGAAATCGTACATTCCGTAGAACGTGTGAACAGTAAATATCTATTTGACATGGTATTGCAGGGCTGACCGTCCGGTCGGTATCTACAATTATCTTGTCGGGCACTGGGTGTCCTCGACCCAGTTCGAACCCGGACGAGCCGACGATTCTGCCCTTGACCTATTCCCGGCGCGGCGAAACCTTTTGGAACGTTTGCCCGTAACGGATCCAATGACGACCCCGACGCCCGCTCCACTGCCCTCGGTCTTTTCGCCGCTTGCCAAGTCGCTGCTCGACGCCTTTTCCGAGGGCGTCGTGGTGTTCGATCCCAACGGGCGGGTCCTCTACGCCAACCAGCAGGCGCGCGACCTCGGCCTCGACTTCACCCAGACGTCGCGCGAGCTGATGCCCCAACTCGCCGAGTTTGGCGGACGGCTCAAGCCCCTCAAGGTCGGCGCCATGGATCTGGGCGAGGCCATGTTCCTGCCCGGACACGCCGGCCCCAAGACCCTGGCCGAGCGGGAAAAAGAGGCAATCGTCCGATCGCTCGACGCCCACAGCTGGAAGCTGGCCGAAACCGCCAAGAGCCTCGGAATCAGCCGGACGACCCTCTGGCGTCGACTCCGCGCCTACGGCCTCCATCGGGACGGCCGGAGCAAGTGGGCCCAGGCCTCGTAGCTGGCTCGGACCCGCTGGATCGAAGGACGTTCCGCCCCGACTCGCCGACCTTCGGCGAGTTTCTTTTTTCCGGACGGTCCGTGGCGTTCCCCGGGAACCGTCCCTACCTTCCACCCGCCATGCGAACCCCGATCGCGATCGCGCTGATCCTCCTGAGCGGGTGCAACCGACCCGCGACGTCGCCGGACCCGAACGGGCTCGTTTCGGTCCGTTGGACCGGAGCCGTTCAGGGCCAGCTTGCCGCCATCGGGGCGGGTCGGTGGTGTGCCGCGGATTCGCTGCTCGAGGTCGTGGCGGTCGACAGCATCACCGATCATGCCGTCGGGTTTTCGCTCCTGATGCAGGACTCCCTCCGGCCGGGCCAGCATCCGATCGTGGCCGGGTCGGTCGCCGCCAACTGGCGGCCCCTCGGGTTCGCCGCGTTTCGGTGGGCCTCCGATACCGCTCTCAAGGGATACGAGGCCACGGGCGGGACGATCACCGTCAGCGCGGCCACGCCCGCGTCGGTGTCCGGCACCGTCGACCTCCGCCTCCGGCTGAGCCAGGGGATCGACACCGTCAACCTGACCGGGTCCTTCACCACGGTTCCGATCCTGCCGGCCAGCGCGCCCTGCGGCCGCCTGGTCAAGATCCGCCAGGGTTGACCGTGACCGACTCGACCTACTTCCGGAAGGGGTTCGGCCTCAAGGGCGCCATCGAAGGCGTCCTGGCCGCCGACTATCACAGCGCGCTGATCGAGGCGTTCAAGACCGGCGGGTATCGGCTCACGGCGGGCCCGCTCGAGTTCCGGCTCGCCCGCGAGTTCGGATTCTGCTACGGGGTGGATCGGGCGGTCGAGTACGCCTACGAAACCCGGGCCAAGTTTCCCGATCGGTCGCTGGTCCTGGTCGGCGAGATCATCCACAACCCGCACGTCAACCACAAGCTCGAGTCGATGGGGATCCAGTTCCTCCATCGCGACGCCGCCGGAACGTTCGATTTCTCCAGCCTGACCGCCGACCACGTGGTGATCCTCCCGGCCTTCGGGGTCACCATCCAGGACTTCACGACCCTGCGCGCCATCGGCTGCGTCCTGGTGGACACCACCTGCGGCAGCGTGCTCAACGTCTGGAAGCGAGTCGAGAGCTACGCCCGCGACGGCTACACGGCGGTCATCCACGGCAAGCATTGGCACGAGGAAACCAAGGCCACCGCGAGCCAGGTCACCAAGTTTCCGCAGGGCCGCTACCTCGTCGTCCTCAACATGGAAGAGGCCCGCGAGGTGTGCCGGTTCATCCTCGAGGGAACCGACCTGGCCGCCATCCAGCGACGGTTCGGACCGGCGGCGTCGGAGCACTTCGACTTCGAGCGCGACCTGCTCCGGGTCGGGATCGCCAATCAGACCACCATGCTGTCCCGCGAATCCCTGGCCATCGCCGAGGAATTCCGGCAGACGATGATCGCCCGCTGGGGTTCGGAGCACGAGGCCGAGCACGTCCGGACGTTCGACACGATCTGCTCGGCCACGCAGGAGCGGCAGGACGCGGTGGTCCAGCTCCTCGAGGAGCCGCTCGACGTGATGCTGGTGGTCGGGGGATACAACTCGAGCAACACCTGCCACCTGGCCGCTCTCTGCGAGCGCCGAGGCGTCACCACCTACCACATCGAGGACGCCGACTGCATCGACCCCGCGGCCGGCACCATCCGCCACCAGCCCGTCGGCGCCAAGAAGGAAACCACCCGTTCCGACTGGCTCGGGTCGAGTCGCCGGATCGGTCTCACGGCCGGCGCGTCAACGCCCAACAACAAGATCGGCGAGACGGTGGTCCGGGTCGCCGCGACCGCGGGAATCGACCCGGCAACGCTGGTTCGGTAAACGTTCGGGGTGGCGGTGGCGGGTCTGTCGATCGGGGGATACAATCTCCGCCCCCGATATGTCGATCCGCGATCTCCTCAGCACCCTGCCTTTCGTCGTGGTCCGCCGCCTGAGCGCCCGAGAAGGCTATTTCACTGCCGGCCGGATGTTTGCCCTCGCCGGCGACGCCACGCTCTGGCTGCGGTTGCCGGTTCCGGCCTCCGCGGCGCTGCTCGAGGCCGACCGGGGGCAGGCCCTCGTCGGCCCGGTGGTTCCGACCCCGCTGACCTGGGTGGCCGTTCCCCTGGCCGAGGTGGCGGATGAGGAGCTGCGGGAGCTGGTCGCCTCGGCCCACCAGTCGGTCCGGGCCTCGAGCCGGAAGTCCCGGCGGGACCGGTCGCCCAACCGCCGTCGGCGGACCCGGGCTTCGGCCTGAACCCTCGGTTTCCCGTCAGGACGTCAGCATCCGGGCTACCGCCGCGATCGTGAGCGGCGCGCTTCCTTCTGCCCGGTTGTTCACCAGCAGATAGGCCGGGATCCGGAGCGCGGCCGAGGTCCGCGCCAGCCGGGCCAGGTCGGTCCGGAGCCCGGCGTTCGGTTCCCGAATCCGATCGTAGGGCGCGAACTGATCGACCGCTTCGTTGTAGGTGCGGCCCGGCTTGAGAAGGGCCCGGGCCACCAGGAACCGCGCCGTGATGCTCCCCTCCAGATCGAGCTGGGCCCCGAGCGACGGCATCCGCGTCCACGAGTTGAAGACGTGGGCCACGCCGTGTTCGCGGAGCACCGCGAAATAGGCCGGCGTCAGGAACTCCTCGTTCCGGATCTCCACGCCGTACTCGCCTTCCGGCGGCAGCCGGGAAAAGAACCGGTCCAGTTCGTCGACGAACCGGGTGGCGGTCATCCCGGTGTCGCCCGGGACGGTCTGGAACTCGAAGACGAAGGGGCCGGCGTGCGCTCCGAAATGGACCTGGTAGGGCTCCCACACGTCGGACACGAACAGCGAGGGGTTGAGGAAATCCGGGTTCCGCGTGCCGGTGCGGATGTCGTCGCGGGGGCCGGTAAAGGTGTGAACGGTCAGCCGATCCCAGACCTTGCTGACGCATCGGAACCCGGCCGGCAGGGCCGCGGCCCAGTTGGCGAGCGTCTTCGGTTTCGGGGGGCCGTAGAAACTCGAGTCGATCCCGACGGTCCGGAACAGCGGGAACCGGGCGTACTCGCCGAGCATCCGGGCGGTGGCGCCGCTCGCGGGATAGGGGCGCGAGTAGACCAGACCGACCCACCCTGGATACGTCCAGGTGGAGGTGCCGAACCGAACCGTTTCCGGGATGGCATGCGCGAGCTCGGCCAGTTCGTCGGGGCCGGGGCGCTCGTCGGTCATTGGGGTACGATCTTGGCCACTCGTCCGCCGGCCGTCAGGATGTAGAGTTCGCCCTGGGCGTCCTCGCCGAAGCTGCTGATCTGCCCGCCGGACAGCGCGGTCCACTCGCGGGGATCGGCGGCCGAGCCGTTCGACCACCGGAAGCTCCGGACCCAGCCCTGGCAATAGTCGGCATAGAAATAGGTTCCGACCAGGGAGGGAATGGCCGTGCCGCGGTACACGTAGCCGCCGGTGACCGAGCACCCCTCGGCGTGGAGGTACTCGATGACGGGCAGCACCAGGCCCTGGGTGCTGCAGCCGGCCGAACCGAAGCACGCGGTGCCCTCCATGATGTTCCAGCCGAAGTTGGCGCCGCGACTTCCGGTCTGGGTCACCACGTCGATCTCCTCCCGCTGGTTCTGGCCGACGTCGCCGAGGTAGAGATCACCGGTGGAGCGGTCGAAGCTGAAGCGCCACGGGTTCCGGAGGCCCAGACTCCAGATTTCCGGACGGGTGCCGGACTGGCCCACGAAGGGATTGTCGGCCGGTACGGAGACCTGCCCGGTGGTGCTGACGGCCAGGCGGACCAACTTGCCGAGCAGCGTGGTTCGCTTCTGACCGTTGCCCTGGGGGTCGCCGCCGGAGCCGCCGTCGCCCATGCCGATGTAGAGGTGTCCGTCCTTGGGACCGAACGCCACCATCCCGCCGTTGTGGTTGGAGAACGGCTGGGCCACCGTCAGGACCGACTGTTCGCTGGCGGGGTCGGCGCGGTCGGGGTTGCCGGCCTGGACTCGGAACAGGGACACGCGGGTGTCACCCGAGAGGTCGGTGTAGTTGACGACGAAGAGACCGTTGGCGGCGTACCCCGGGTGGAACGCGAGGCCAAGCAGTCCCTGTTCGCTGCCGGTGGTGACCTTGGCGGAGAGGTCGAGGAACGGCGTGGCCAGGGTAACGCCCTGCTTGACGATCCGGATGGTGCCGCGCTTCTCGACGATGAAGAGGCGCGAGTCGGCCGGAGGGCTGGTCAGGAGGACCGGAAACGAAAACGTGCCGACGTCCGCGAGCCCGACCCCGCCGGGCGCCGGGGGCGGCGGGGGTGGAGGCTGCTGGCCATCGTCGCCCGCGGCGCAGCCGCCCGCGACGGTCATCAGCAGGGCCACGGCCACGGTCCACTCTGTCAACGCCCGCATGTCAAACCGCCGGATTCGGGGACTTCGGGAGACGCCGCCGATCGGCGGCGCTCGCACGCACTCGGGGAAGGTGCAGGGGGTTGCTCGTTCCGCCAAGTCGGGGTTGGTTCCTCCCATGCGCGCAATCGTCTACACCGGGGCGGGCGGCCCCGAGGTCATTTCCGTGCGGGACGTACCGGATCCGGTGGCCGGTCCGGGGCAGGTGGTCGTCCGGGTCCGGGCCGCCGGACTCAATCGGGCCGACCTGATCCAGCGGCGGGGCGGCTACCCCGCGCCGCCCGGGTGGCCGGCGGACATTCCCGGTCTCGAGTACGCCGGGGTGGTCGAAACGTTAGGCGAGGGGGTGGCCGGCGTGGCGCCGGGCGACCGGGTCATGGGGCTGGTCGGTGGCGGGGCCCAGGCCGAACGGGTGGCGGTGCCCGCCGGCGAGCTGCTCCGGATTCCGGAGCGGCTGACCGATCCGGAGGCGGCCGCCGTACCGGAGGCATTTCTGACCGCCTACGACGCGCTGGCGGTACGGGGCCGAGTGGCGCGGGGCGAACGGGTTCTGATCCACGCGGTCGGAAGCGGAGTCAGCACGGTGGCCGTGCAGTTGGCCAAATGGATGGGGGCCGCGGTGGTGGGAACCTCGCGGACCGCGACCAAGCTCGAGGCGGCGGCCCGTCTGGGGCTCGACGAGGGGATCGACACTTCGGCCCGCGGGTTTGCCGAAGCGCTGGTGGCGCCGGTGGACGTGGTGCTCGACTTCTTCGGTGGCCCCGCGCTGGCCGAGAACCTGGCCGCGCTCCGGTCGAAGGGTCGGCTGGTGCTGCTGGGCACCATGCAGGGTCCGAAGGCCGCGGACGTCGACGTCGGGAGAATCCTCCGCGGCCGGCTGGAGGTGATCGGGTCGGTGATGCGGTCGCGCCCGCCGGCGGAGCGGGTGGCGCTGGTCGAGGAGTTCCGGACCCGGGTCCTCCCGGCCGTGGCCGACGGCACCCTTGCCCCGATCATCGGCGAGACCTTTGCGATGGAGGACGTGGTCCGGGCGCACGAAGCCATGGAGGCCAACCGGGTCTTCGGGAAGATCGTCCTCCGCTGGTAGCCGTTCTACATTCCGGGCATGTGGTAGAAGAACTGCTCCTTGACCACCTTGCCGCCCTCGACCCAGTAGAGCGCCAGCTCGTCGAAGAGCGACCGGGTGCCGAGCGATCGGTTGGTGACGTCGTAGAGGTAGCGCACCACGAACCGCCCCTCGCCGACGAACGGTCCCTCGACCGTGGCGCTGTGAACCTCGAACGAATCGACCCACCATTGGGCCTTCTGGCGACAGGCCTCGATGCCCACGACCTCGCGCGGTTCGCCCGCGGCCTCGATGCTGACGATGTCGGGGTGGTAGTAGGCGTTCATGGCGGCGTGGTACTCGCCGCGGGCAACGAGGGCGGAGAGCCCGGTGGCGACCTCGGTGACGGTCATGGAATCCTCGGGAGTGGGATGGTCAGATCAACGCCAGCGCCGTGTCGGCCGCCGGTCGGGACGGTGGAGCGGTGCGCCCGCGGCGGCGGGCCGCCAGGCGGCCGCGGAGCGGATCGGTGGCGGCCGGACCGGCGGCGAGCGCCTGCGCCTCGGTCCGCGGGTTCGACCGGGCCACGACCGGGAACCCGTGGATCTTCTGGAGGGTCCGGAGCCGCGCGGTCAGGCCCTCGAGGTACTGCTGGGTGGCGTGGTGCCGGTTGCCGTAGTGACGGCGGTAGCGTTCGACCAGTTCGGGGAACTCCCGGGCCAGGACGGGCAGGAAACCGGAACGCGCCACCGGGGCGAGTCTGAGCGCAAACCCGTCCGCGTAACGCGCGCCGGCCTCCCGCCCGGCCGCCATCAACCCGCCTAACGCTCCCCACCCGTCGGTCAACCCTGGAATGATCGGGGCGATCAGGAGGCCGGTGTCGACGCCGGCCTCCGCGAGCGCCCGCAACCCGCGGAGTCGGGCATGGGGCAGCGGGGTCCGGGGCTCGAGCCGCCGGATCAGGGCGGGGTCGAGGGAGATGAGGGAGAGATTGACCGACACCCGGTGGCGCCGCCCCAGCTGGACGAGCAGGTCGGCGTCGCGCGCCACCAGCGGTGACTTGGTGGTGATCCGGATCGACAACCCCCGATAGCCGAGGAAGGCCTCCAGGATGGCGCGGGTGATCCCGAAGGTCCGCTCGGCCGGCTGGTACGGATCGGTGGCGGTGCCGATGAGGATCGAGGCTCCGGCCACCTTGGCCGGGTCGAGGGTTCGGCGGAGCACGTCCGCCGCGTTTCGTTTGACGAAGATCCGGTGCTCGAAATCCTCCCGGGCCGGGCGGGCGGGGGCCAGTTGATTCCGCTCGGTGGTCCAGCGGTGGGTGTCGCGAGCGTAGCAGTAGGCGCAGCCGAACTCGCACCCGATGTAGGGATTGATCGACCAGAAGGACATCCCGGTCGCTTCCGGGGAATTGACGATCCGGCTGACGTCGAGCCCGAGAAAGGCCGCACCCCGGACCCGCTCGGCCAGCGTGGGGAGCGCCCGGCGACCACCGTCGATTTCGAGGCCGAGCTGCTGGCCGGCCGCGGAGGTCATCCGCATCGGCCCCATCCACACTGGAGGCAGGAGATGCAGCCGGCGGAGTGGGCCAGCGGTCCGGCGCATTCGGGGCAGACCCGGGGCGCTGGTTTGGGAGCGGGTTTGACCGATGGCGTTTTCATTTTCGGCCTTTGCTCGGTTTCGTGGTGAGAATATTCGGTTTTTCTTCGGTTTCGTCAAGTCCCGCGTTTCGACCTGACACCATCGACCGAACCCTTCGTATTACCACCTGCTCATGACCGCGATTGGACTCGCCTCGGCGGCCGATTCCGGCCGAAACGGACTGGCCCGGGTTCGCGCCATTGCCCGGTGGTGGGACGAGGTGTTCCGGGTTCCGGTGCTGGGTTGGCGGGTGGGCCTGGACGCGGTCGTCGGCCTCGTTCCGGGCCTCGGCGACCTGATCGGACTCGTGGTGAGCGGACTGCTGATCGTCGACGCGGTTCGGCTCGGCACCGGTCGGGCGGTCGTGGCGCGGATGGTTCTCAACGTCGGGATCGACGCCCTGATCGGGACCATCCCGCTCGTCGGCGACCTGTTCGACCTCGGGTGGAAGGCCAACCGGCGGAATCGCGATCTGCTGGAGCGGTGGCTGGCGGCGCCGGCCGCGGCGGAGCGGAGCAGCGGCGCCGTCGTGGCGGCGGCGATCGTGGCGGTGGGCGGCGCGGTGGTGGCGGTGAGTTGGCTGGTCGTGGTCGCGGTCGGCGCGATCGCGGGGCGTTAGGTTCTCAAACCGAAGGGGGCAACCGTGGGACTTCTCTGGACCATTCTGATCGGTTTCCTGGTCGGCACCATCGCCAAGGTGCTGGTGCCGGGCAAGGACTCCGGCGGGTTCATCATCACCACGCTGCTCGGCATCTGCGGTTCGTGGGTGGGCGGATGGCTGGCGGGCCTGGTCGGGATGAGCCCGCGCGTCGGGTTCATCGGCTCGGTCGTCGGCGCGGTGGTCATCCTCGTGGTCTTCCGCTGGTTCAAGAACAAGTAGAGGCGGCTTCGGGGGGGCCGGCGGACCCGCGGGGCCGCCGGTTCCCCCCCGGGCCGTAACGGCTCGTCCCCAAACCGGAGCGGGAGCGCGGGTCGAGGTGCGAGATTCGCCCCATGACGCGCACTCCCACGTTTCCCCGGTCCGCGGTTTCCTCGCTCACGCCCTGGCTCGCGCTCCTCGCGGTTCTCGCGAGCGGGATGTCGTGTCTTGGCCCCACCGAAACCGACACTCCCGGCTTTCCCGAGGGCGATACCAGGGTCCTCTTCATCGGCAACTCGTTGACCTACGTCAACGATCTGCCGGCCATGGTGGCGGCCGTTGCCCGGCAGGCCGGCAACGACAAGGTCAGCACGGCGGCGGTGGCGTACCCCGATTTTTCGCTCGAGGATCACTGGAACGAGGGAACCGCGCGCCGGGCCCTGGCCGATCACCGGTGGGAGTACGTGGTGATGCAGCAGGGCCCGTCGTCGCTGCCGGAGAACCAGGTCTATCTGGCCAACTGGTCGGCGACGTTCGCGCCCGCCATTCGGGCGGCCGGGGCGGAGCCGGTGCTGTACATGGTGTGGCCGTCGAGCCCCCGATCCGCCGACTTCCCCGCGGTTCGGCAGTCGTATCGGAACGCCGCGGCCGGGGTGAGCGGGGTGTTCGCGCCGGCGGGCGACGCCTGGACCGCCGCCTGGGAAACGGACCCGGCGTTGCCGCTCTACAGCGGCGACGGCTTCCATCCGAGCGTGGCCGGCACCTACCTGGCCGCCATCGTCATCCTCAATCGAGTGACGGGGATCGATCCGCTGACGTTGCCCGCGGCCGTGCCGGGATCCGGGCTCCCCGCCGCCACGGTGCGGGTCCTTCAGCAGGCGGCCCGAGCCGCCCTCGATCGGAACCCCGCCCGTCCCTAGCCTCCGACGGAGGCCGTGTCGCAACGACCCTGGCGGACCGGCGGCCGGGTCAGGCTCTCGTCGCCGGACTGGTTGGGCGGGGCGATGCGGTGCGATGGAAGGGCACGGTGAGCGTCGCGACCGCGCCCCGGTCCGGACCGGCTTCGAGCGTCAGGCTGCCGCGGCCGCCGTAGAGGCGCTCGAGCCGGGACCGGAGGTTGGTGAGCCCGACGCCGGCACCGGGGTTGGCCGAGGGTTGCTGGGGACCGGGGCCGTCGTCGGTCACCACGAGGCGGAGTTGGTCGCCTTGACGGGACACCCTGATCCACACGGTGCCGCCGCCGGGCCGCCGGGCAATGCCGTGGACGATGGCGTTTTCGACCAGGGGCTGCAGCGCCAGCGCCGGGATCGCGGCGTCGCCCAGATCCGGCTCGATCTCCCACTCCACCGTCAGCCGATCGGCAAACCGGACCTGCTCGATCTCGAGGTACCGACCAGTCACGTCGAGTTCCTGAGCGAGCGGCAGCTCCTGCGCCATGCCGACCTGCAGGGTGCCCCGAAGGAGATCGGCCAGACGGACCACGAGGCGCTGGGCGGTACCCGGTTCCCGCCCGATCAGGGTGACGACCGAGTTGAGCGCGTTGAAGAGGAAGTGGGGATTGAGCTGGGACTGGAGGGCGGCCAGCTGCGCCCGGGCCAGGTCTTCGCCGAGTCGGGCGGAGCGAGCGGCCTCCGACCGCCAGGCGGAGTGCCACTGGAACGCGACGTGGGCTCCGACGATGGCCCAGAAGATGACGGTGAAGATGTCGCCGAACTGGCGGATGCCGATGACGAAGGTGCTCTCCAGGCCGCGGCGGCTTCCGAGTCCGGTTCGGACGGTGACCTCGGCGACCAGGAAGATCTGGATCGAGACGACCACCAGGTAGGCCACGCCATGGGCCGCGAGGGCTCGGCCGATCCGGCCGCGCTCGAAGGGAAAGCGGTCGCCGATGGCGAGGATCACGAGCGACCAGAGCCCCCACGAAAACCAGATCGCGAACTGGCCCGCGAACGACGCCAGGATGGTCAGGTCGGGATTGGCGCGGGAAGGCACCAGCCTGAGGCCGAGGGTGGCGACCAGGGCCGGGAGGATCCAGAACGCGAGGAGCAGGAGCCGCCCGCGGGCCCGCATCAGGCGCCGCCCGCCAGGCTCCGCGCCAGCGATTCCCGGTAGCTCCGGCTGACCCGGAGCTTGGTGCCGTCCTTGAGGATCATGATCTGGTCGCCGCCGAACCAGGGCTGGAGTTCGCGGAGGGCGCCGACGTCGACGACGATCCGGCGATGGATCCGGACGAACCGGCTCGGGTCGAGCCGGGAGAGCAGCCCGACCAGCGACTCGCGGAGGGTGTGTGCCTCCTTGCCCGCGTGGAGCACCACGTAGTTGCCGGATGACTCGATCCACTGCACGTCGGCGAGATAGACCACGAAGGTGCGCTGGTCCTTCCGGATGACCACGCGATCGATCCAACCGGTCCGGCGGAGATTGGGGTCCGCGGCCCCGCGTCCCTCCGCGGCCGCGACCAGACCGGAGAGCCGGCGCGCCTCCGCCACCACGGCCCCCGTGGCGATGAGGGTGGTAGCCCGGCGCCAGGCCGCCTGGAACCGTTCGTCGTCGAACGGCTTGAGGAGGTAGTCGACCGCGGCCACTTCGAAGGCCCGGACGGCATGCTGGTCGTAGGCGGTGACGAAGATCGTGGCCGGCATCGTGCCGGCCGGCAGCGCCTCGATGACCTGGAATCCGTTCTTGCCGGGCATCTGGACATCGAGGAGGACCACGTCGGGCGTCCACCCGCGGATGGCATCGACGGCGGTGTCGCCATCGCCCGCTTCCCGGATCTGGGCCCCGGGAGCGGCCCGGCGGACCAGATCGACGAGGCGCTCCCGGGCCAGCGGTTCATCGTCGACGACCAGCACTCTGGCGATCATGGAGCAAGGATATCCCGGGGCCGGGAAGAACGGGACCGATGCCGGGCCGGGTCGTTCCGGGGCGGGGCCGAGGCGTGATGGGGCGGGGATGGCCACCGGCCCCCGCCGCCGTCAGGGCGCCGCGAGGTTGGCCAGGGTGGCGAGGTCGGGGACCTCCAGGTCGGGTACCGCGGTGGAGGCTGGGGTGGCGCCGCCGCCCGGTCGGCCATGGCGGCGATTGACCCAGACGGTGGCCAGGCCGAGGGTGCGGGCCGGGGTCACGTCGTGGAAGAGGCTCTGGGCGCAATGGAGGACTTCGTCCCAGGGTCGGCCGATCCGCTCGAGGGCCCGGTGGAAATTGGTGCGGGCCGGTTTGTAGCTCCCGACCTGCTGGGCGGTGACGACCCACTTGAAGTCGATCCCGAGCTGGGCGGCGCTGCCGGCAAAGAGATCGTCGTCGACGTTGCTGATGACGCCCAGGTCGTAGCGGCGGGCCAGCTGGCGGAGGGCTGACACCGTGTCAGGGAAGGGCGGCCAGGTCGGGAGGCTCCTGGAGAGCGCGGTCGCCTCGTCGGCCCGGGGCTCGAACCCGAACCGGCGGCAGAGCGCGGCCATCGTCAGGTCGAGGACCTCCCGGTAGGAGCGGAATGGTCCTTCCTGGATGGGGGCCTCGGTCTCGGCGAACCGGGCGAGCAGGTCGTCGTCAGGCGGTCGGATGCCGCGAGGTTCGAGGACCGAGCGGAGGGCGGCGAGGATCCCGGACTCCCAGTCGATCAGGGTCCCGTAGCAGTCGAATGTCAGCACCGAGAAGCGGGAGAAATTCACTTCGGTCTCCAGAGGTAGCGCGCGAGGTCGAGTCGGCCGCGGCCATCGAAGCGGACGCCCTCGCGTTCGAGGAGCATCTGCTGGGTCAGTTCCGCGCCGGGATGGGCGCGACGGCTGATGCCCCCCTGGGCGTTGACGACCCGATGCCAGGGGACGGCGGACCCGGCGGGGAGGGCATGCATGGCATACCCGACCTGCCGGGCTCGTCCGGGCAGCTTGGCGAGCGCGGCGACGGCGCCGTAGTTGAGGACCCGGCCCCGCGGGATCCGGCGGACCACGGCGTAGATCTTCTGATAGGTGTCGCTGGTCATCGGCAGTTTCTAAAGATACGTTGACGCCGGCCGGACCGCGCCGTAGCTTGAAGGGTCATTTCTCCGGCGCACTCTCGGCGTCGGGTTCGCAGAGTCAGGTGGACCTCAGTTTCGGCAAATCGCAGTCGGCTCAACCCTTCATCCTCACGGACGCGTGCATGTCTTCTGAGCACAAAGAGCAATGGGGCACCAAGCTGGGCGTGATCCTGGCCGTGGCCGGGTCCGCGGTGGGCCTCGGGAACTTTCTCCGGTTCCCCGGTCAGGCCGCCCAGAATGGTGGCGGTGCCTTCCTGATTCCGTACTTCACCGCGCTGCTCCTGCTGGGCATTCCGATCGGATGGGCGGAGTGGGCCATGGGCCGGTACGGCGGCAAGAAGGGCTTCCACTCGGCGCCGGCCATCATGGGGCTCTTTGCGAAGGGCAGCATGGGGCGGTACCTCGGCGTCGTCGGGGTGCTGATTCCGCTGGCCGTGTCCTACTACTACGTGTTCATCGAGAGCTGGACCTTCGGGTACTTCCTCAAGTATCTGACTGGTGGCGTTGGCGTCGACGTGAATACCTCGATCGCGGAGCAGACCGCCGCCGCGGCGTCCTTCTATAACGCCTTTACCGGGGCGAGCCAGGACGGCATCCTCTTCACGGGCGACTCGAAGCTCACGATCATCTCGTGGATCGTCGTTTTCTCCATCAACATCTATTTCGTCTTCCGGGGTCTGTCGAAGGGCATCGAGAAGTTCTGTTCCTACGCGATGCCGGCCATGGCCGTGTGCGCCCTGATCGTGCTGGTCCGAGTGCTGACGCTTGGCACGCCCGACCCGGCCAACCCCGATCAGAGCGTCGTCAACGGGCTGGGGTACATGTGGAACCCGAACTACTCCAAGCTCGGGGATGCGCAAACCTGGCTGGCCGCGGCGGGCCAGATCTTTTTCAGCCTGTCGGTCGGGTTCGGCGTCATCATCAATTACTCGTCGTACATGAAGAAGAACGATGATGTGGCCTTGTCCGGATTGACGGCCAGCGCGACCAACGAGTTGTTCGAGGTCGGGTTCGGCGGCATGATCACCCTGACCGCCGCCTTCGTCTTCCTCGGCCTGAGCGGTACGACGGCGGCCGTGGCCAACGGGTCGTTCAGTCTTGGTTTTGCCACCCTGCCGATCGTCTTTGCCCATATGGGCGCTCTCGAGAACGTGATCGGGGCCCTCTGGTTCTTCATGCTGTTCCTCGCGGCGATCACCAGCTCCCTGTCGATGTACCAGCCGGCGGTGGCGACCCTCAAGGAGTCCCTGGGCTGGAGCCACGGCAAGGCGACGGGTGTCATTGCCGGGCTGGGGACCGTCGGGGCGATTCTGACCCTCTGGTTCACCCAAGGCGGCGCCTTCTGGAGTACCGTCGATTTCTGGGCCGGGACCTTGCTGATCTACGTCATGGCGGCGGTCCAGATTATCTACTTCGGCTGGGTCTTCGGCATCGACCGGGGTTGGAAGGAGATCCACCAGGGGGCGTCGATTCAGATCCCGACGATCTTCAAGATCGTCATGAAGTACGTCGCGCCCGCGTATCTGATCATCATCTTCGTGGCGTTCTGCTTCCAGAACCTGGGCCCGTCGCTCCGGGCGGCGTGGGCCAGCACCGGGTCGCGCGTCGGGATGCTCTCGATCGTCGCCACATTGATTTTCCTCCTGGTCGTAGTCAGGATCGGTGAGGGCCGATGGCGTGCCCAGGGACTCGACATCAACGACGACAAACCGGTCGACTGAGGAGCCGAACATGACTACCGGTGGCTGGATCACGATGATCTTTTCGCTCGTGTTCGTCTGGGGGCTCACGTTCTGGAGCTTCCGGCTCGTGCTGGCAACGCCGCAGGAGGAAAAGGCGCCGTCCGGCTTCGGGCCGTGAGGGCCGTGAGTTGCTGAAGCGACACCGGGGTCGGCGCCAGAGCGTCGGCCCCGGTTGTCTTTGGATTGGGCCGGACCGGCCAGAGCGGAGTGGCCGTTCGGCGCCGCTGGTCGGGTGGGTCCGGCTGGCGGTCGATCACGGCGGTTGGACGTTCACCATGGAGCGGGGACGATGGGGAAATACGGTTGGATCGGTCTGGTCGCGATGGCGGCCGCGTGCGGGCGTGGTGGTGACAAGGCGACGGGAGACGAACGCGCCGCGGTCCCGGCCGCGGCCAGCGACGCGGTGACCGGGGAGCAGCTCCTGGCCGACATCAAGGTGCTGGCCGACGACTCCCTCCTCGGGCGCGGGCCCGGCACCCTCGGTGAGGAACGCACCGTGGCGTTCCTGGAGGCGCAGTTCAAGGCGCTGGGCCTCGAGCCCGGCAATCCGGATGGGAGCTACCGCCAGAACGTGCCGCTGGTCGGGATCACGCCGGATCCGAGGGCCGAACTGGTCGTGAGCAAAGGCGGGGTCAGCCGGACCCTCAAGTTCAAGGACGACGTGGTGGCCTGGACCAAGCATGTCGCCGACTCCGCGGCCATTGCGGGGTCGGAGATGGTGTTCGTGGGCTATGGCGTCGAAGCGCCCGAGTTCGAGTGGGACGACTTCAAGGGCCTCGACGTGAAGGGCAAGACGATGGTGGTGCTGGTGAACGACCCGCCGCTGACCGACACGACCCAGTTCGGCGGGAAGGCCATGACCTACTATGGCCGGTGGACCTACAAGTACGAACAGGGCCAGAAGCATGGGGCGGCCGCGGTCCTGATCGTCCACGAAACCGAGCCGGCCGGCTATCCCTTTGCCGTGGTGCAGGGCAAGACGGGCGAGCAGTTCGATCTCGTCACCCCCGACAAGAACCTCACCCGGTCGCCGATCGAGGGGTGGATCACCCTCGAGCAGGCGGAAGCGCTGTTCCGCCTGGCGGGGCAGGACTTCGGGCAGCTCAAGGCCAAGGCGGCGACCCGCGACTTCGCGCCCGTGCCGCTTGGCCTGTCGGCCTCGATGACGATCCGGAACAGGCTCCGGACGGTCGATTCGCGGAACGTCGTGGCCAAGCTGATCGGCAGCGATCCCGCGCTCAAGGACGAGTACATCGTGTACACGGCCCATTGGGATCACTTCGGGGTCGGCGATCCGGTCAACGGCGACTCGATCTACAACGGGGCGCTCGACAACGCCTCGGGGACCGCGTCGCTGCTGGCGCTGGCCCGTGGGTTCAAGGCGCTGCCGGAACCGCCCAAGCGATCGATCCTGTTCCTGGCGGTCACCGCCGAGGAGCAGGGTCTGCTCGGGTCGCAGTACTACTCGGTGACGCCGCTGTACCCGCTGGCCAAGACGGCGGCCAACATCAACATCGACGGGCTCAACCTGATCGGACGCACCAAGGACGTGACCGTCATCGGGATGGGCGCCTCGGCCCTGGACGACTACATCCGGGACGCGGCCCAGCTCCAAGGGCGGACCATCCGCCCCGACCCCGAGCCGGAAAAGGGGTACTACTACCGCTCCGACCACTTCAACTTCGCCAAGCAGGGCGTCCCGGCGCTGTACGCGGAGAGCGGCATCGAGGTGGTGGGGCAGCCGGCGGACTACGGGATCAAGATGCGGCAGCAGTACGTGGCGGACGACTATCACAAGCCGTCGGACGACGTGAAGGCGAACTGGGTGCTCGACGGCGCCGTCGAGGACATCCGGCTGTACCTGACCGTGGGCTACTGGCTGGCCCAGGCTGGCGCCTTTCCGGAATGGCGGCCGGGCAACGAGTTCAAGGCGATCCGCGATCGGCAGCTGGGTCGGTAGGGTCGGGAGTGGAAACGGCGACGGGCGGACCTGGTGGTCCGCCCGTTTCGTTTCCGGTCCTGCCGTCGAGCGCCTCCGCGACCAGCCTAACGGGCGACCGGCGTCGGCGCCTCGGTGATGGCGACGGTGGCGCCCCGGTTGACCAGGATCCGGATGTTGTTGCTCTTGGGGTCGATCGGGAGCATGAAGAAGCAGTTGCCGAGAGGCGGGAACCGGTTCGACATTCCGACCACGGTTTCGCCGTCCTCGAACTTGACCGCGATCCGCTTGCCGCCGACCAGCCGGGGGTCGCCCGGGGTCGCGTCGATCGCTTCGTTGTGGGCCGGGTTGCCGGTCGGGTCCTTGACGAAGAAGAGGGCCTTGAGATCGTTCAGCTTGATCTCGATGGCGCCGTCGGCGGTGCGGATGTGGCAGGTCGGCCGGGCAGGGTCGACGTTCAGGGTCGTCCCCTTGATGGTGCGGCCATCGCGAAATCGAGCCACGACATGATTGAGAGCCATATCCCCCGCTGGCGGTGGTGATCCTGGGTTCATCGGGGAAAGCAGGTCTCGTGCCTCGGCGCCCGCCCGGCCACCAGAGGGGTGCCCAGTCCGCGACACTCAGCCAACTCTTTGCAGGATAATGAGATGAAGAACTGTATGCGGGTGTTGGGCCTACTGGTCCTGACCTGGTTGATCGCCCCTCGGACCGGTCCGGCGCAGTCAACCGCGCCAGCGGTTGGCGTTTCGCCCTCCGGGCTTTCCGGGCTCCGCTTTCGGATGGTCGGCCCGAGCCGGGGTGGTCGCGTGACGGCGGTGACAGGCATCGCCGACCAGCCGCGGACTTTCTTCATGGGAAGTACGGGGGGCGGGGTCTGGCGGACGACCGATGCCGGCGCGAGCTGGCAGAACGTGTCCGACGGGTTCTTCGCGACGGCCTCGATCGGAGCCATCGACGTGGCCGACTCCGATCCGAACACGATCTACGTCGGGACCGGATCGGACGGGATTCGTAGCAACGTCATTGCCGGCCGGGGCGTGTACCGGTCGACCGACGGCGCGCGGACCTGGCGGCGGGTGGGGCTCGAGACCACCGGTCAGATCGGCGCGGTCGTGGTTCATCCGACCGATCCGGCGGTGGTGTTCGTGGCGGCCATCGGGCATGCCTTCGGGCCCAGTCCGGATCGCGGGGTTTACCGGAGCACCGACGGCGGGGCGCGGTGGGAGAAGGTCCTGTTCGTCTCCGACTCGACCGGGGCGGCGGACCTCGAGTTTGCCCCGGACAATCCGCGCGAGATCTACGCGACGATGTGGCGCGCCGAGCGGAAGCCGTGGACCATCATCAGCGGGGCCCGCGAAGGGGGGATCTACAAGTCGACCGACGGCGGAACCACCTGGACCAAACTCGGCGGCGGGCTGCCGGACGGCCTGTTCGGGAAGGCGGACCTGGCGGTCTCGGCGGCCAACCCGAACCGGGTCTACGCCCTGGTCGAGGCGCCGGTGGGGCAGGGCGGCATCTACCGGAGCGACGACCGCGGCGCCACCTGGACGCTGGTCAGCACCCAGGCCAGTCTGCTCGACCGGCCGTTCTACTACGCCAACATCGACGCCGATCCGACCAACGCCGACCGGGTCTTCGTGAGCGCGACCGGCTTCTTCCTGTCGACCGACGGCGGCCGGACCTGGCAGCCGCGCTCGGTGCCGCACGGCGACAATCACGATCTCTGGATCAACCCGCGCGATTCCCGGATCTGGATCCAGTCGAACGATGGCGGCGCCAACGTCACCCTCGACGACGGTGCCACCTGGTCCACCCAGCTCAACCAGCCGACGGCCGAGCTGTATCAGGTGGCGGTGGACGACGCGACCCCGTACTGGATCTACGCCGGCCAGCAGGACAACAGCACGATCGCGCTGCCCAGTCTGCCGCCGTATACCTGGACCCCGGACCAGCCGGCGGGGCTGTGGCGACAGGTCGGCGGCTGCGAGACCGGGCCGGCCATCCCGAAGCCGGGCAACCCGAACATCACCTACTCCAACTGCAAGGGGCAGTTCGGCCGCTACGATCATTCCACCGGGCAGGAGCAGATCTACTGGGTCGGGGCCCGGGATCTCTACGGTCACAATCCGAAGGAGATGCGGGATCGATTCCAGCGGGTCGCTCCGATCCACGTGTCGCCGCATCCGCCCCACGTGGTCTACCACGCGTCGCAGTACCTCTACCGGACCGCCGACGAGGGCAGGACCTGGGTCCGGATCTCGCCGGACCTGACGGCCAACGACCCGATCGGCCACGTCCATTCCGGGGCGCCGATTACCCGGGACATCACGGGCGAGGAGTACTACGCCACGATCTACGCGGTCCAGGAGTCGCGGCTCGAACCGGGGGTGATCCTGGTCGGCGCCAACGACGGTCCGGTGCACGTGACCCGGAACGGCGGGACGACGTGGACCAAGGTCACTCCGCCCGAGCTTCCGCCCGGCGCCCGGATCCAGAACGTCGAGTGGTCGCCCCATCGGCGCGGGAAGGGGTACATCGCCGCCTATCGCTACCTGCTCGGCGACTGGACGCCCTATCTCTTCCGGACCACCGACTACGGCCGGACCTGGACCCGGATCACCACCGGCATTCCCGGCGATTGGCCGACCCGGGTGGTGCGCGAGGATCCGAGCCGCGAGGGGCTGCTCTACGCGGGAACCGAGTTCGGGCTCTTCGTGTCGCTCGATGACGGCGCCTCGTGGCACCCGTTCCAGCAGAACCTGCCGGTCACGCCGGTGACGGATCTGGTGGTCCATCGGAAGGATCTGGTGGTGGCGACGATGGGCCGCTCGTTCTGGATTCTCGATGACCTGTCGCCGCTCCAGCAGCTCGGGACGATGCCGGCGGGGGCGCCGGCTCACCTCTTCGGACCGCGGGACGCGATCCGGCTCCGGTACGCATCGGGTGGTGACGAGCCGGGCGGACCTCGATACCCGTCGCCCGGCATGGACTTCGATTACTTCCTCGATCGGGAGCCCGCGGGCGAGGTGGTGCTCGACATCCTCGACGCGACCGGGCGAGTGCTGCGGCGATTCTCGAGCGAAGGGCCGGGCGAAGTGACGCGGGAGGCGGTGCAGCCGAGCATGCGGCAGTACGTGGCCGAGCGGATGGGTACGCCGCGGCTCGCGAAGACGGCTGGCCATCATCGGATCCGCTGGGGCTATTCGGTGGCGGGCCCGG
>JAEUJH010000281.1 GCA_016794825.1 Gemmatimonadota bacterium | reverse complement strand
CTCGACGAGGAGCGGCTGGCCCGGTACCGCAAGCTGGTCCGTGAGGAGCGCCGCAACGCCGAGTCGGTGGCGGAGGCCCGGGCCAAGTCGCGGGCCTTCGGGCGGATGGCCAAGGACGTCATGGCCGACAAGGCCCGGCGTCGGGGCGACGGGGCGTAGCGACGTCCCTTGCCGGCTCGGACGGGCAGGGTGTAACCTGCGGTCACTCCCGTTGCCACCGAGCGCTCCGATGTCCCTCGATCGCCGCGGCCTCCTTCGAGGCCTGGGTTCTCTGGCCGCCACCGGTCTGTTCACCCGCGCCGGCGAACTGCCAGCCCTCGATGCCCCGTCGCGGCCCTTCCAACCCGGCTTTCCTCGCAAGGCCGACTTCCGGATTCCGGAAGGCCGGACCTATCTGAGCGGCGCGTTTACTCACCCGATGCCCATCGCCGCGGCGGAGGCGTACCATCGCGCCATCGACAACCGGGCCACGGTCGGCGGCTCCGGCGGCTGGAACGTGCGGCCCAAGGTGGACCCCCGCGCCGCGTTTGCAGCGCTGATCAACGCCAAGCCCTCGGAAATCAGTTACCTGCCCAACACCAGCACCGGCGAGAATCTGGTGGTCGAGTGCCTGGGTATCCGGAAGTTCGACGGCAACGTGGTCACCGACGCGCTCCACTTCGAGGGGGCCCTGATCCACCTGATGGAGCTCCAGAAGGAGGGTCTCGACCTTCGGGTGGCGCCGGCGCGCGACGGGCGGATCGACCTCCGCGACCTCGAGCGACTGGTGGATCGGAAGACGCGCCTGGTCGAGGTCTCCCTGGTGTCGATGTACAACGGGTTCCAGCACGATCTCAAGGCGGTGTGCGACCTGGCCCACGCCCACGGCGCCTACGTCTACGCCGACATCATCCAGGGGGTCGGCGCGGTCCCGTTCGACGTCCGGGCCACCAACGTCGACTTCGCCGCCACGGCCACCTACAAGTGGCTGATGGGCGACTTCGGCCTCGGCTTCTTCTACGTCCGGGAAGACCTGCTCGGCCGGGTCGTGCGGCGGCCCCACTGGAGCTACGAGTCGGCCACCGACGCCGACATTCATCTGTCGCCGACCGATCCCCGGTCGCCGACCCCGGTGACGTGGACCCCGGGCCCCGCCGCGTCGCACTACTTCCAGCTCGGCACCATGGCCAGCGCCGTGAGCGTGGCGTTAGGTGTGTCGTTGCCGTACCTCCAGGAACTCGGCGTGGCCGAGATCCAGCGGCACCGGCAGCCCCTCCTCGAGCGGATTCAGCGCGAGCTGCCGCGGCTCGGCTTCATTCCCCAGACCCCGCCCGAAAGCACCTCGCCGATCGTGACCTTCGCGCATCGGGATCCGGAGGGGATTTCCCGGAAGCTCGAACGGGCCGGCGTTACCATCCGGGTGGCGCCGCACTGGATCCGGATCGCTCCCTCCGTCTACAACGACCTGGCCGACGTCGACCGGCTGCTCGAAGCGCTGTCCTGAAACCCCCGGTTGGGACGGGGCGTCGTTCCTTCATGGCAATCATCGCGATGATCGGTCGAACGGCCGGCGTGTTCCTCCTGGGCGCGACGGTCGGCGCGGCTCAGCGCCCCGCGGCTCGCGCCTGCCACTCGGCTGCCCCGACCGCCGCGGGGGTGGTGGTCTGGGGTGGGGCGCAGGCCTGCGGCGTCGGAGTGCTGTCCGATTCCGTGCTGTGGCGGTGGGACGGCGTCCGGTGGCAGGCCCTGCCGGGCCCGCCGATCCCGCCCCGCGAGGACGCGCTGCTCGCCCCGTTCGGCGATGACCTGGTGCTGATCGGGGGACGGCGCGACGGTCGGGTCGCGTCCGACGTCTGGCGGTTCGACGGCGCCCGCTGGCGGCGGGTCGACGCGGCCGGCGGACCCGGGCCGATCGAACACGGTGCCGTCGCGTACGACCCCGTCCGTCGTCGGGTCGTCGTGTTTGGCGGCGCCGTGGGCCGGACGTTCGATGCGAAAACCTACGAGTTCGACGGCACCCGATGGTCAGCGTTCGACGTGGCCGGACCGGCGCCCCGGGTCGGGCACGGGATGGCCTGGTCAGCGGCCGATGGCGGGGTGTTGCTCTACGGCGGATTCAGGGAGGACTCGTTCCGTGATCTCTGGCGGTGGGACGGACGGCGGTGGGAGCGACTGGCCGCCGACGGACCGACTCCCACCGAGGGCCACGTGGTGGCCGAGGCGGCTGACGGAATCCTGATCGTCGGCCCCGGACTCGATGGCGGCGGGGCGGTACGAGCCTGGCAATGGCGCCAGGGCGCGTTTCACCCGATCGGACCCGCCGGGCCACCGCTGCTGATCGGAGCCACCGCCACGTTCGATCGCGGTCGCGCCGCCCTCGTCCTCTGGGGCGGCCGTGCCGAAGGGGGCCCGCCGAGCGACGCGATCCACGAACTCGGCGCCCAGGGCTGGCGCCGGATCGAACCCACGCCCTAACCGCTTACCGTTTCACTGGGTCCGGTTGCGCTCGGACCCGCCGGGGGGCCGTCGAGTACCTCGCGCACCCGACGGAGCAGGACGGTGGCGGCATAGGGCTTCGGCAGGAAGCCGCTGCCCGTCGTGAAAATCCCCCGTTTGCCCACGGTGTCGTCGAAGTAGCCGCTCGTGAACAGAACCCGCATGTCCGGGTGGAGCGCACGGACCCGCTGGGCCAGATCGGCGCCGTCCATGTTCGGCATCACCACGTCGGTGATGATCAACGCGATCCGGCCCCGGTAGCCGCTTAGCGCGGCCAGGGCCTGGTGCCCGTCGGCGGCGCCGATGACCCGGTAGCCGTTGGCCTGGAGGGCCCTCGTGGCAATCCGTCGGACGGCCTCTTCATCCTCGACCAGCAGGACGGTCTCGAGGCCTGCCATCGGCGTCCGC
>JAEUJH010000190.1 GCA_016794825.1 Gemmatimonadota bacterium | reverse complement strand
GCCCCGGGCAAACCGGTTCCCGGTCAGCAGGTCGCGGAGGACGACTCGGGTGGGCTGACCCGCGCGGAGCGGCTCCGCGCCGGGGCGCTCCGACAATCGCTGGGCGTCGAGTCCCGGGCTCATCAGGTTCCAGGCGGTGCCGTCGGGCGCCACGTCGAAGAGCCGGACCCAGATGTCGGCGTCGGGGGCATCGACGCTGACCGTCAACGACACCTCGATCGGGCCGACCACTCGAAGATCGCGGTCGAACTGCTCGGACTCGAAGACCAGCACGTCGGACCGGGTCGCGAGCGCGCGGTAGTCGTGCGCGCCGGCCGCGCCCGCGAACGGGTCGACCACCGGCCGGGCGGGATCGGAGAGGAAGGTCCAGGTGCCGGCCCCGGGTCGTTCGGTGGTGAGCGTCCCGGTCCCCGGCGCGATCCGGCCGAACTCGAGGCGGAGCGCCCCGGTCCGCGGCAGCGGCCACCGATCGGCCGAGATCCAGGTATTCTCGCCCATGACGAAGGCGCGGACCCGCGGGCCCCGATCGACGCCGTTGTCGAGGCCCCGGACATAGCGGTCCATGAACCGGAGGATCTCCTCGTCGTAGTCGATCCCCGCCGCCCGCCCGAACACCCGCTCACCCGACTTGGCCCCCGCGGTCGTGTCGTTCATCCCACCCACCCCGTGAACCCAGGGGCCGAGGAGCAGGAACGTCCGCGGATCGGCGTCGGCGGCGCGGGCGGCGAGGAGCCCGAGGTGGTTGGTGACGGCACCCTCGGGCCCGTAGTTGTCGTCGTGCCAGGCGCTCAGGTTGAGGACCGCGGCGCGGACCCGGTCGTACTTGGTGGTGAGATCGGCCCAGGCCCACCACGGGTCGTTAGGCGGGTGGCGGAGCCATTCGAGGTACCACGGGGCCACCGCCGCGAGCGCGGGCACGTCGGAAATCGGGAGGTGCCGCACGAAGCGGGGCTCGACCGCGGCCCACGTCCGGCGCGCCTCCCGGCTGGTCCGCGGGCCCGGCAGTCCGTCTCGAACCCGAACGTCGGGCGCGATGTTGAACCAGATCCAGGACGGCCACGACAGGTCGGGCATCCCGCCCGCGTACCAGAAGTTGGTGGGCCGGGAGAACGTCATTGCCGGCACCATGGCTTTGAGGTGGGGCGGGGCTTCCACCGCGGCGAGCCATTGGACCGCCCCCGGATACGACAGGCCGAAGGTGCCGACGTCGCCCGTCGACCACGGCTGCGCGGCCGCCCACTCGATCGTGTCGTAACCGTCCTTCCCCTCCTGCCGGTACGGATCGAAGCGGCCGGCCGACCGATACCGGCCCCGGACGTCCTGGGCCACCACCGCGTAGCCCCGCGCCACCGCCCGCCGGAAGGTCGAATACGTCGCGACCGCCGACGCCGCCCCGTACGGCGTCCGGTACACCAGCACCGGAAACCGGCCGGTGGCGGCGGGCCGGAGGACGGTGGCCCGCAGCACCACCCCATCGCGCATCGGCACGGCGACGTTCGAGTCGACGACCGCCTGTCCGAATCCTGGACGGGCCCAGAGGGTCAGAACTGTCGCAATCGTGAAGAAACGCATCGAAGGCCGCCCCGGGGGTCGGGCCCGGGATGAACGTGGTCGAGGTTGGTGGAACGGGGAATCCGAGGTTAAGCTATGCCCGTCCCATGACCTATCGCTACCCTGAAACGGCGGTCCTGTACCGCAAGCTGACCCGTGCCTTTCCGCGCATCGTCCGGGGGCAGGGTTCCCGGTTGTACGACGAGACCGGCAAGGAGTACCTCGACGGTTCGGGCGGCGCCTACGTCGCCAATCTCGGCCATGGGGTGGCCGAGATCGTCGCCGAGGTGGCCGATCAGATCCGGCGGGTGGCGTACGTCAGCGGCCTCGCCTTCACCAACGACGCCGTCGAGGAACTGGCCGCCGAGCTGGCCCCGATGTCCCCGGGCGATCTCGACAAGTTCTTTTTCCTCACCAGCGGTTCCGACGCGGTCGAAGCGGCGCTCAAGCTGGCTCGCCAGTACTGGGTCGAGACGGGCTTTCCCGGCAAGCACAAGATCATCGCCCTGGCGCCCGGCTATCACGGCAACACCATGCTGGCGCTCGCGGCCTCGGCCCGCAAGCACTATCAGACGCTGTTCAAGGACTGGCTGGTGCCGGTGGTCCAGATGCCCGCGCCGTACGCCTACCGGTGCGATTGCGCGGGCAACCCGGCGTGCCCCCGCTGCACCGGCCGCCTCCTCGAGGAGACGATCGCGCGGGAAGGCGCCGACAGCATTGCGGTGTTCATCGGCGAGACGGTCGGGGGCTCCTCGACCGGCGCCTCGGTGCCACGCGACGAGTACTGGCGCACGATCCGGGAGATCTGCACCCGTCATCGGATCCTCTGGATCGCCGACGAGGTGCTGGTCGGGTCGGGCCGGACCGGCAGCTGGACCGCGGTCGAGCAATACGGGGCCGTTCCCGATCTCCTGACCCTGGGGAAG
>JAEUJH010000179.1 GCA_016794825.1 Gemmatimonadota bacterium | reverse complement strand
GGCCTCGACCAGTACATCACGACCTCGATGAAGGCCTGGCAGGTTCCCGGGCTCGCGGTGGCCGTCGTGCACCGGGGCCAGGTGGTCCTGGCCCGCGGGTACGGGGTCCGGAAGCTCGGATCGCCCGAGCCGGTCGATGCGGCGACGCTGTTCGCGATCGGCTCGGCCACCAAGACGTTCACCGCCACGGCCATCGGGATGCTGGCCGAGGAGGGGAAGCTCGGTCTCGATGAGCCGGTCATCCGGTATCGACCTGATTTCCGGCTGGCGGATCCGATCGCGACGAGGGCGGTGTCGCTCCGGGACCTGCTGAGCCATCGAACCGGGGTAGCCGGGGGCGACTTCCTGTGGGCCACCGGCGAGTTCGACCGCGAGGCCATCCTCCGCCGAGCCGGGACGATCGCGGCCACCTGGCCATTCCGGTCCCGCTTCGACTACAGCAACGTGATGTTCATCGCCGCGGGGCAGGTGGCCGCCACCGTGGCCGGGCAGTCATGGGACGAACTGGTCCGCTCCCGCATCCTCCAACCGCTGGGCATGACGGCGTCGGTCACCAGCGTTCGGGACCTACCGGCCGGTGGCAACGTCGCGACCCCGCACGACCCGACCGACGGAGCGCCGCGCCCCGTTGCCTGGCGGAACATGGACAACACGGCCGCGGCCGGCGGGATCAACTCCAACGTGACCGACATGGCCCGCTGGCTCCAGTTCCAGCTGGCCGGTGGGTCCGTCGGCGGCCGGCAACTCGTGAGCAAGGCCTATCTCGACGCCATGCGGGTTCCCGAGGTGATGATCCGACGGGAGGGCCCGTGGGCCATGATGAGCCCGGAGGGCCACTTCATGGGCTACGGCCTGGGCTGGCTGATGAGCGACTACCGCGGCAAGCTCCTGCTCCAGCATGGCGGAGGCATCGACGGGATGAGCGCCATGGTCGGGCTCCTGCCGGAGGCGGACGTCGGGATCGTGGTGCTCAGCAACCTCAACGGCAACCAGTTGCCGCTGTCCGTCATGCTCCGGGTTTTCGACGCCTACCTCGGCGCCACGCCGCGGGACTGGAGCGCCGAGTACCTGACGCTGGTGCGCAACGCGGCGGCTGCGGACAAGGCGGCCGAAAAGCAGCGGGAGGCCATGCTGGTTCCCGGTACCAAGCCCGCGCTTCCGCTGGCGCAGTATGCCGGTACCTATCGCGACGAGACCTACGGCGACCTGGTGGTCACGCACGAAAACGGCGTCCTCCGGGCCCGGTTCGGGCCGGCGTTCGAGGGACGCCTCGAGCACGTCCAGTTCGACGCGTTCCGAGCCGTGTGGGACAATCCGGCGCGCGGCGCCAACTACCTCAACTTCACCATCGACGTCACCCGGCGCGCGGCGGAGGCTGATCTGTATCTCTGGATCCCCGCGCACTTCCGCCGGGTACCCTGATTCGGAGGTCGTGATGCGCCATCGTCTCCTGGCTTTGCCCGCGTTGCTGGCGGCGCCCGTCGCCGCCCAGACCGGGGCCGTCCTCTCGGACACCACCCGGGCGTTCATCTCGGTCGATGCGCCGGTCGTGGCCCTGACCAACGTGCAGGTCGTCGACGGGACGGGGGCGCCGGGTCGGACCGGCCAGGTCATCGTGATCGAGCGCGGCCGAATCGCGGCGGTGGGCCCGGTCGGCGCGGTGGCGATCCCCGGCGGTGCCCGCGTCCTCGACCTGTCGGGGCACACCGTGATCCCGGGATTGGTCGGGATGCACGACCACACCTTCTACACGACCGCGGCAGGCCGGCGGGCGCAACTCTCCGTCAGCGCGCCCCGGATGTACCTGGCATCGGGCGTGACGACGATCCGGACCACCGGCAGCATTTCGCCGTACGCCGAGATCAGTCTCAAGCAGCAGATCGAGGCGGGGGCCGTGCCGGGACCCCGGATGCACATCAGTGGACCGTACCTGACCGGTCCCGACGCGGTGGTCGAGCGGAAACACATCACCACGCCCGAGGAGGCCCGGCGGGTGGTGGACTACTGGGCCGACGAGGGAGCCACCTGGTTCAAGGTCTACACGGAAATCAGCCGGGAAAACCTAAAGGCCATTGCCGAGGCCGCCCACCGGCGCGGCGTCAAGGTGACCGGTCATCTCTGCTCGGTCGGGTATCGGGAGGCGGTCGCGGCCGGGATCGACGCCCTCGAACACGGCCTGATGGCCAATCTGGAGTACCATCCGGACAAACAGGTCGATCGGTGCCCGGGCCGGGACCTCGACACCTACGCCCGACTCGACCTGAACGGCCCGGCGGTCCAGGCCACGTTTCGGGAGATGATCGCCAAGCGCGTTCCGATGACGTCGACCCTGGCCGTCTACGAGATCTCGATTCCGAACCGGCCGCCCCTCGAGCAGCGGGTGCTCGACATGATGAGTCCCGAGGTTCGAACCGAGTATCTGACCACTCGCGAGCGCCTGGCGTCGCGCCCCGGCCCGTCGCCGATGGCGGCCGCGTTCCGGAAGGCCATGGACTACGAGGTCGCGTTCGTGCGGGCCGGCGGTGTTCTGGCCGCGGGGGTGGACCCGACCGGCAACGGCGGCGCCCTCCCCGGGTTCGGTGATCAGCGCAACTACGAGTTGCTGATCGAGGCGGGTTTTTCGGCGGTGGAAGCGGTCCGGATCCTCTCGGCCAACGGGGCGGCCATCCTCGGCGTCGACCGGGATCTCGGGACCGTCACCGCCGGCAAGCTGGCCGATCTGGTGGTCATTCGGGGCGATCCGGTGACCCGTCCGGCGGACATCCGAAACGTGGTGACCGTTTTCAAGGACGGCCTCGGGTATGACTCGGCCCGCCTGCTGGCCTCGGTGCGAGGAATGGTCGGCGTTCGCTGAGGGAACCGGTCAGGCGGGATTGCTGATCGAATCGGTGGCGTTGGTGAACCGAGGGAGCGCGGCGGCCCAGTTGCCGTTCGGGACGCCCCGGACGATGGCCGCCCAGGCCCGGACCGCCTCGCCGTCGAACTTCGAGCCGATGCCCTCTTCGAGGAGGCGCAGCGCATCCTCGGCGCGCCACGCGGCCCGGTAGGGTCGTTCCGAGGTGAGCGCATCGAAGACGTCCGCGACCGTCAGGACCCGGACGTTGCGCGGAATCCGATCTCCGGCCAGCCGGTCCGGGTAGCCGGTTCCATTGAGGGCCTCGTGGTGCCACCGGACCAATGGGACGACGCCGGCAAAGATCGGCATCGGGGCCAGGATCTCGGCCCCAATGATGGGGTGTCGCTCGACGACGGCCCGCTCCTCGGGCGTCAATGGGCCGGCTTTGTCGAGCACCGAGGCCGGCACCCCAATCTTGCCGATGTCGTGCAGCAGCCCGCCGCGATGGAGCAGCTCCAACTCGCGTTCGTCCAGCCCCATTGATTTCCCGATCTGAATCGCGATGCCGGTGACTCGTTCGGAGTGGCCGGCGGTCCAGGGGGAGTTGGCGTCGATGGTTCGCGCCAACGCCTTGAGGGCCCCCCAGCCAACCTCATCGAGCCGTTCCACCAGCCGGGCGTTGGCCAGCGCCACGGCCGTTTGTCCCGCCAGCGAGTGGACCCGGGTCAGGTCCTCGGCGTCGAACGGAAGGCCCGCGCGGGTGACCGCCAGGAATCCGACCAGCTCGTCATGACTGGCCAATGGGGCCACGGTGACGTGCCAGTCCCGATCGACACCGAGCCCAGCGAAGTGATCGAGCTCGCCCAGGCCTCGTCGAGTGGTCGGTGCGGCGGTTCGTCGGAGCTGTTCGAGGGCTTCCTGGGTCGGTCGAAACGTCGCTTCGCGAGCGCAGGCGCGATCGACGACGAGGCGGGCCCGCCACGGATGACCCGGACGGAGGGGCTGGCGGGCCGCGATGACGACCGCGTCGGGGAACGTCAAGCCCAGCGTTTCGAGCGAACGAGCCAGCACGCCGTCGGCGACAGGCGAAATCAGCGCCGCCTCGTTTAGGGACTGAATCGAGCGAAGCAACCCGATCTGGCGGTCGAGGCTCGCGGCCATTCCGTTGAACGAGCTGGCGACTAGCGAAAACTCGTCCGTTCCCCGCACGGTCACTCGGTGGCTCAGGTCGCCGGCCGCCACCTTTCGGGTCCCTTCGGTCAGGGCGTCGAGCGGCTCCATGCTCCGCCGGATCTGGACGTTGGCGAGGATGAACACGATCGCCAACGTCAGGGTCGCGACCCAGAAGAAGCGCGATCGGAAGCCCGCCATCGGAGCTTCGACGACGGCTCGGGGTTCGGCGACCTGAACCTGCCAGGACGGAGCGCCGAACTCGTATCCCAGGAACACCGTGCTCGAGGCCATGACCAGGTCCGCGTCTTCCGCTGAGGGGCAACCTTCGCCGAACCCGTGAAGGGGCGTCTCACCCGGTCCCAAGACGCACCCATCGATGCCCTCCGCGACCAGGGGGTTGACCCCCGGCGCGCCCCAGAGGCGCTCCGCCTCGATGGCGGCGACAAGGGCGGCCGCTGAGTCTGTCGCGAGGCGGACGACGAGAATGACGGTTGGCGTCGGCCCTGGCAGTACCGTGATCCACGGCTTGCCAGCGGCGACACGGCCCGCAACAGGCTGGGGGATGGGCACGGGCATGACGACGGGTACGGGCCCGACGATCGACCGCCAGCTGTCCGGCCGGGCCACCGCCACCCACCGCACTCCATCCTGTTGATGGATCGGATGCCCATCGACGTCGCCGGCTGTTCGGGTGACCTCACGGGTCACCGAGGTGAGTCGGTCGAGCAGGATGACGCTGGCGGACCGAGCGGCTCGATGGAGACGATCCTCCGCCTGCGCCTCGAGATTGCGTCGGAGGTGCTGATACGACAGCGACGCGAGCGCTCCGATCGGCGCCACGGCGCAGAGGAGGAAAAGCCCGACGACCCGGCGGGCGACGCGGCTCCGGAGAAAGACCTCGTGCTTCATGCCGGATCAGAACTTCCGGGCGACGCCGATGAACCCGCCGTCGTTGCCCCGGACGATGTCGTCCTGGCTGGGACCGGCGGGAAGCGGTGGTTGCGATTGGCCGTCCGGCCCACGGCTGTAAAGATCAAAGGTGGAGTTGATCGGGACCAGGAACACGTCGCGGCGAGCGCCGGGTGGTACCCCAGGGCCATGGCTTACAGCGGCGAAGTTGATGTAGACGTAAGGACGGCCCCAGGGATCGAGCAACTGATCCCGGCCGATCTCGGCCAGGTTGAGCGGAAGGGCTGACCCGGCGACCTCATAGCCCTGGATCTCCGCCTGCAGGGCCCGGATGTCCCCAATGGCCTTGGCGATTCGGGCCTGCTCGATCGTCGTCTTGGACCGGGTTACGGCCATCCCGGCGAGGATGCCGGAAATGACAAGGGCCGTCATGAGCTCCACGATCGTGAAGCCCTGGCGCCGGACGTCCCGTGCAAACCTCTGCATCCCAGGTCGATATCGCATAGCCCCCCTTTTTGGGGGCGCAAGAGCAATGCCCCGCTGGAGCCCGGGGACAGGTTGCTCAGGCCGGCAGCAACTTCCGGTTGGCGTGCCAGAACTTGCCGAGAGGGTCGCTGGCGCGAGTGGGAGCCGCAGTCCTCTGGAGCGTTGGGCCGTAGTGGCTGCGATCACGGTTGCCCGTTCCGGCAGTATCATCCACCCGGGCCCGGGGCTCGGTGGGTGGACCGAGTCGCGAAAGGGCAGGCCGTCCCCGTGTCCTGCCAGGGCCGGTCCCCGGGTGGAGGGCCCGGCGCGCGATCGCTGGCCTCAGGGCCGCAACCCGAGGTGCCGATACTCGGAGGAGACCAATCCCGTCCGGCGCAAAGGGAATCCCGTGGCAGTCGACTTGGTGATACGTTCGTGCTGACCGGCCTTCTCGGCTCCATCCGCGGGCGGATTCTCGCGACCACGCTGCTGATGCTGGTGCCGGCGATAGGTTCGCTTGCGTTGTATTTCCCGGCCAAGAACGAACGCGACACTGTTGCCATCCATGCCGTGGGAACTCGGCGAATCGGCGAGGCCGTCGCTCTCGCCGTGAGCGCGGGTATCCGCCACGGCGATCCCACGGCGATCGCGGACATCGTAAGCTGGGCCCGTCGCAATGCGGCCGTCCACTACCTCGCGGTACTCGACAGCGCCGGAGCGCCGTTGGCGTCGATCAACCCCGCCGGGATCGATCGCTTCATTCTCCTGAAGCAGGCGCCCCTCGTCGTCGACCGCCATGGTGACATCCTTGCGGTCTCGGTGCCCGTGGTCCGGGGCGAGACCCGGATCGGCATGGTGCTGCTGGGGACGTCGCTAGCGGAGCCGTTGCGGGCCAGCCAGTCGTTCCGCTTGACGATTCTGCTTGGCGCCGGGATCGCCCTCGTCACCGTCGTTGGTCTCACGCTCCTGCTCTCGTCGCGGATCATCGCTCCAATGCGCCAGCTCGAGTTGGCTGCGGAACGAGTCGCCGGAGGTGATCATGCCGTCGTCATTCCCGTGACAGGCACGGACGAATTTGCACGCCTTGGCGCGGCGTTCAACACGATGGTCTCCCGGATCAGTGCCGGGATCGAAGAGCGGGAGGCGGCCGCGGCGCTCCTGGGTGAGGCCCGCGACCAGGCGTTGGCCGCCGCGCGGGCCAAGGCCGAGTTCCTGGCCGCCATGAGCCACGAGATCCGGACGCCGATGAACGGCGTCGTCGGGATGCTCGGGCTGCTGTCCTCGACGCCGCTGACCGCCAAGCAGCGACAGTTCGTCCAAACGGCCACCGGCTCCGCCGATGCCCTGCTGACGATCATCGACGACATCCTGGACTTTTCGAAGATCGAGGCCGGCCGGCTCGACCTCGAACAGGTGGAGTTCGACCCGGGGGGCGTGGTCGAGGACGTCGTCCAACTCCTCGGCATCAAGGCCCAGCAGCAGGGGCTCGAGATCGGTGCGACCGTGCCAGCCGACCTGCCCACTGCCGTCATCGGCGACCCGGTCCGGTTCCGGCAGGTCCTGCTCAACTTGGCGTCGAACGCGATCAAGTTCACCGCCGCCGGCGAGGTCTGGATCCGGGCCCAAGCGCAACGGGTGAGCGGGTCGACTGCCACGCTACGATTCGAGGTGAGCGACACCGGCATCGGCATTTCGGCGGCGACTCAGGCCCGGCTCTTCCAGCCCTTTGCCCAGGCGGACCACTCGACCACCCGACGTTTCGGAGGCACCGGCCTTGGCTTGTCGATCGCACGCCGGCTCGTGATGCTGATGGGCGGTGCGATCGGGGTGGAGAGCAGGGAAGGCCAGGGAAGCACCTTCTGGTTCGAGATCGAGTTCCCGGTGGCTCCGGGAGCCCCCTCCCGCACCCTGCCCATGGAGGGATCCGGACCGATCGTCGTCGTCGACGATCACGCGGCGACCCGTGGCGTCATCCGGGGCTACGTCGAAGAGCTCGGCCGGCCGGTTCGGGCCGTCGCGACTTGCGGCGAGGCCAGGCGGATCCTCGAGACCTGGGCGAAGGACGCTGCTGGACTGGTGTTGATCGACGAGACCCTGCCCGACGGCGAGGGCCGTTCCCTGGCGGAGTGGGTTCGAAGCGACGCCCGGTTCGCCCAGATCCGACTTGTCCTGCTCACCCCGGGGGGAGGCGGGGAGGCGGCCGGCGGGGCCGGAGCCGCGTGGGCCGACGAGGTCCTGGCCAAGCCGGTTCGTCGCCAATCGTTGCTGGAGTGCCTGGGGGGGATGCGGAGGTCGCCCCGGGAGAAGCAGCCGGAGTTGCCAACGGCTGGTCCGGCCGGCGCGGCGTCGCTGAACACTCGTGTGCTGCTGGTCGAAGACCATCCCGTCAACCTGATGCTTGCGCTCGAGATTCTGACCGGCGAGGGTTTCCAGGTCGACGTGGCCACGAACGGCGCGGAAGCCGTCGAGGCTAGGTTCCGGGCCAACTACGACGTCATCCTGATGGACTGCCAGATGCCGGTCATGGACGGGTATACCGCCGCCCGGACGATCCGGGAGCGCGAGCGCCTGGTGGGTGACGGGCTTCGCGTGCCCATCGTGGCGCTGACTGCCAACGCGATCGGCGGCGATCGGGACGAGTGCCTCTCTGCTGGGATGGACGACTATCTCAGCAAGCCCTTTACCCCGACTGGCCTGACCTCGACGGTCCGCCGCAATACCGCTGTGGCTTTCGCGGCGCCCGCCGTGGAGCGCGGGCAAACGCCGCCAAGGACCGACAGCGAGGAGGCGCCATTCAACTTGAACCAGTTGCGTGACCTGGTCGGCGACGACGATGGCAAGGTCCGTCACTACCTCCGGCTGTTCGGCCAGGTAACGGCGACGACCCTGACCGAGCTGCGGGACGCGGCGGGCGCCGGCGACCGAGATCGGATCTGGGCTCTGGCACACAAGGTCAAGGGCTCGTCGGGCATGGTCGGCGCGAGCCGGATGGCCCGGTGCGCCGCCGCGATCCAGGCCTGCGGACCGGATGTTGCCCTGGCGGACCTCGACGCCCTGATTCGGGAACTCGATCGCGAGTTCGCGGCGGCGGGCGCCTTCATCCTCCACTTCGAGCCAGCCGATCAGGCGGCGCACCGGTGATGACCACTCTCGAAGGGGTCATGACGGCGCTTCAAGGAGTCGTCCTCAGACTCGACCGGCCCGAACGGGTCCTCGAGTGCTCAGGTCGGCTACCTCGGGATCCAGGGACTGGGCGCCGGTACGACGGCGGCTGGGGCCGATCGGCCCGAGCGACGCCGCGAGGTGCCGCTCCCGAGTTCGCTGGAGGGGGTCGTGATCGCCGTCATCGGAAAGCCGCTCCGTCCCGAAGGCCAACGGGCGAAGATCCCGTCGATTCCGGGCCCCCCCTGTCCGGGCGGCCGTGGTTCGCGATATTTCGTGGGATGAAGACCACGCTCGCGTTCCTGTGCGCCCTGGTGGGCCTTGGCTCCCCGGCCGCGGCCCAGGTGTCCTTCTCGCGCGACGCGATCGAGGAACTCCAGTCGATTTCGATCCGGGTCGACGTGCAGGGTCCCGCCGACGAAGGCCGCGTCGGCGGGCGGTTGGCTCAGATCGTCCGGCAGGAGCTGACGCGGGCCGACATCCTCTGGGAGCGGGGCGATCCCCGCGGCGACGACTGCTGCGTGCTGCGGGTGGACGTCCGCCTGGCCACGGGCGCCGGCCGCGCCCGGTTCGGTGTCGGCTACACGATGCGCCTCGAACTCGGATACCCGGATCGACTCGGCAACGTCCCGGCCTGGACCGTCATCTGGGCCGGCCGGATGACCTCGAACATCGTCGAGCGCAACGATCTCGACACCCTGCTCGAAGCCGGCGTCCGGGAGCTCACCGGCGAGTTCATCGACCTGTACCGGGAGCGGTTTCCTCGACGCTGACCACGTTGTCGTTGGAGTTCCGGTCCACGTGCTTGTTGTAGGGGTCGACGCCCACCAACCGGGGTTGCCGATCCACGACCACCGTGATGGTCTGGGTTCCGCTCCGGATCGGCCGCCGCTCCAGGAAGAGCACTCCCTCATCGGAGAACCCCTTCTTTCCCGGCTCGCTCGTGAACACCCCGATGTCGATCGCCTGATCGAGCGGGGCCTCGGTCTCGACGCCCTTCGCGTCGGCGTAGAGCTTTCGGGCCTCGACGTCGATCGCCACCGTCCACTTGCCGTCCGCTCCCGCC
>JAEUJH010000164.1 GCA_016794825.1 Gemmatimonadota bacterium | reverse complement strand
CGACCTGGAACTCCTGGGATCGCTGGTCGCCGCTCATCCGCACGGTGGTCGCCACCCAGCCATGGGCGGCGAGGTAGGCGGCCCGCTCTCGCCGTGCTGCTTCGTCGAGCGCCGTGTTGCGCATGCCGTAGGAGAACGCCGTGTCGGCGCTGCGCCAGGTCTGGCCCGAGGGCCGGTAGGTGATCGCCCCGAGGGCCGCGGAGGCGTGCAGCACGTGGACCGAGCCGCCTTGCGCCAGGCATACGGAGGCAAAGCCTGGCCGGGTCGAGGTGATGCCGAGGTAGAGGTAGTCGGCGTCGCGGAGCAGGCGGACCACGGTGCCGGCCGGGTGTTCCGTTCGAACCGCCCCGCGCCATTCGGCGTCGTCGACTCGGCCATCGAGGGCAATGACGCCGCCGCGCGGCACGGAGAGGCCGCCGGTCTGTGCCGCCGCCGGCGTCGCCCAGACCAGCGGAATCATGAGCCATCCAACCCACCGCGCCATCGGCTTCATCGCAGTCTCACGGAAGAGGAGGTCCGTGCCGTCGGGCGTCGCCGCCGACGATGACCCCGGCCAGTCGCGGCAACGTACCCGCCGGCCCGGGGTGGGCCTTGTACGATCTTGCGCCAAGGGGGGGGCACCACGGCTGGGTGGCCACCGTCGCCGCGGCCGATCCGGTCACGTCACTGCCTGCTCCAGCATTCGCGCCACGTCGTCCGCCGACAGGGTTCGCGGGTGCAGGGCCCGTTCCTGCAGCAGTCCGCGACCCAGAACGTTGAGCATCCGGAGCGCCTGAACCTCCGGGATGGGCAGGCGATCGCCCGTGGCCTGATTCACCGCCTTGAACCGGGCGGCCAACGCCTCCAGTTCGGCTTCGAAGTCTGCCTCGAACCCCCGGCTCCACCGGGCGTTCCGCGCCGAGTAGATCACGTACTCGAGATCGAGCAGCACCACCTGCCGGCTCACCCGGGTCGACGCGATCCGGCGGGCGAACGCCCGGACCCGCTTTCGAAGCGGCACCCCCGGCTCCAGCAGCGGCTCGAACAGCGTCCGGCTCGACGAGTTGGCCGCGGCCACCGCCTCGACCAGGGCGCCCTTGCTCGGGAAGTTGGCGTAGACGGCGCCCTTGGTGAGGCCGAGCGCCGCGGCGACCGCGTCGAGCGAGGTGGCCTCGATGCCCGACTGGAGGAAGAGACGGGTGGCGGTCTCGAGGATCGCGGCCCGGGTTTCCCGGGCCCGGTCCGCCCGGGACAGGGTGGCGCGACGTGGCTTCGTGGCCGGCATCAGGGGGCACTCCCGCGTTGACATACCGTTGGTATGTAATATACTGGCAGTATCCGACGTCGGGTATCGGGCCCGGCGTGTTCCAGTCAGGGGGGCTCATGCGCGGTCCGGTCCGGTGGTGTCTCGGGTTCCTCCTCGGTGGTTCGCTGCTCCCGGAGGCGGCCGCGCAGTCGTCGCGCCCCGATTACGGGGCACCGCCGGACGCGCCCTACCGGGCCGAGCAGGTGGTCGTCACCACCCCGATGGGGCACACCCTCGCCGGCACCCTGACCATCCCGAAGACGGCCAGCCGGGCCCGCCCGGTTCCCGCCGTCGTCACGATCAGCGGTACCGGGCCGCAGGATCGGGACGAGTACCTCGGCTTCGGCGACTACCGCCCCTTCCGGCAGTTCGCCGACTCGCTCGGCCGCCGGGGTATCGCGGTGCTCCGGATGGACGACCGCGGCGTCGGCGCGTCGAAGGGCACCTTTGCCCGGGCCACCCCGCGCGACTTCGTGAAGGACATCCGGGCCGGCCTGGCCTGGCTCCGCGCCCGCCCGGACATCGATGCCAGCCGCCTCGGGTTGCTCGGCCACAGCGAGGGCGCCATCGACGCGCCGATGGTGGCCATCGAGGAGCCGTCGCTCGTGGCGCTGGTCCTGCTGGCCGGCCAGGCCCGGACCCTCGGCGGCGCCGCCCGGTTCCAGCTCGAGAACCTGATCCGCCGCGACACCAGCCTGTCCCCAGCGCAGCGGGACGCCCGGCTGGCCGGGGTGCCGGCCCTGATGGACTCGATCGCCGCCGCGGACCCGTACATGAAGTTCATGTTCGAGTACGATCCCGCCGTCGATGCCCGCAAGGTGAGCAAGCCCGCCATCCTGATCCTGACCGGCGAGACGGATCGCCAGGCGGACGCCACTCAGGTGGACGAGTGGGCGGCCCTGTTCCGGAGCGCGGGCAACCAGGATGTCACCGGTCGGATCCTCCCTGGCCTCAATCACCTCTTCGTGGCGGATCCGGATGGGTTCCCGGGTGGGTACGCCTCGCTGCCCACCCCGCTGCGGGTCGATCCCTCGGTGGTGGGCATGGTGGTCGACTGGCTGGTGACCAGACTTCGTTAGGCCGGCCGGCGGCGTCACCGCCATCCGCCGCCGAGGGCGCGATGGCGGTGGACGGCGTAGATTATCGAACACCGCGACCCTACCAGCGAGTCATCAACTCATGTCACCCCGCTTCCCTCGGGTCCCCGAGGCGCCGCCGCTCCGTCCCAGCCGGCGCGCCTTCCTCGAGTGTGGCGCCGCCGCCCTCGGCGCTACGGTGCTGACCCGCCGGGCCGCCGCCGCCCCGGTCCCCGCGACCCTCCAGGCCATTCCCGACCAGTCTGGCCGGGTCATGACCGTCCGGGGCCTGATCGACCCGTCGGAACTCGGCCCCACGCTGATGCACGAGCACCTGTTCATCCGGTTCACCCTGCCGACCGACCAACCCGAGCGGTGGGCCCGGCTCGGGCTCCGGGTGCCGGAGACACCGGAGGAACTCGCCCTCTGGAACCAGCCGTTTACCGTGCGCGACCGGCTCAAGTTGATGGGCGCGTTCTACCGGAACCAGGACGCCTATAACCTCGACGACGTCGCGACCGCCGTCGCGGAGGTTCAGGCCTATCAGGCGTTGGGTGGACGGACCATCGTCGACGTGACCACGACCGGGATCGGACCGCATCCCGAAAAAATCCGGGAGGTCGTCGAGCGGACCGGGATCAACGTCGTCATGGGGACGGGATTCTACCGCTATGCGTGGCACCCGTCGGACATGGCCCGCCGGTCGATCGACGACCTGACCGCCCACATGGTCCGTGAACTCACCACCGGGTTCGGCAACACCGGGATCCGGGCGGGCATCATCGGGGAGATCCCGGCGGAGACGATCGAGTTCTCGCCGAAGGAGAGCGACGAGGTGCGAGTCCTCCGCGCGGCCGCCCGGGCCAGTCGACTCACCGGGGCCGCGATCACCGTTCACAGCGACCTCCGGCGCGTACATCGGCTCCACACCGCCGTGGACGTCCTGGAGGATGCAGGTGCCGATCTGTCCCGAGTCGTCCTCGGCCACATGACCCACGAGGCGGCGGGACAGCCAGATCTGCTGGAGAGTCTCGTGGCGCGCGGGGTCTATGTGCAGTTCGACATCCTGGGCAATCCGCTCGACGTCGAGATCCCGACCCGGCCCATGGTCGACGCCATCGAGCGGCTGATCATGCGAGGGCATTCCGAGCGGATCCTGGTGTCGCAGGACGTCTGCACCAAGATGCAGCTCCTCCAGAACGGTGGTTACGGATTCACCTTCGTGGCCTCCATTCTGGTGCCGTGGCTCCGTCGGCAAGGGGTTCCGTCGCCCGCCATCGACAATCTCCTCATCCACAACCCGCGGCGCGTGCTTACGTTCGTCGCGCCGGACCGCGCCCCGCAGCGACCGGGCTGATCCGCGTCGGCCCGGTTTTCGGGGTCGCGTGCCGGTTGGACCACGGTGCCGACGCCGTCGACACGGTCGAACGTCCGGGTTATCCTTGGCCGATCCCTCCATGGCTGCCGCGTCTCTTCTGGATCGCGTGCGGACCTCCTTGTCCGCCCAGTACGACGTGCTGCAGGAACAGGGGCGCGGCGGCATGGCCACGGTCTTCCGCGCCCGCGACCGCAAGCACGATCGCCTGGTCGCCATCAAGGTGCTGCACCCCGAG
>JAEUJH010000127.1 GCA_016794825.1 Gemmatimonadota bacterium | reverse complement strand
TCTGATCGGCGTGACCCTCGGCCTCCTGGGCGGTGGGGGATCGATCCTGACCGTGCCGGTGCTGGTCTACGCCCTCGGCTTCCCGGTCAAGCAGGCGGTCCCGATGAGTCTGGTGGTGGTCGGGGTCACCAGCCTGTTCGGTGTGGCCAACCATCGGCGCAACGGCAACATCCGGTGGGACGCGGCGATCGCGTTCGGGCCCGCGGCCATCATCGGCGCGTTCGTCGGCGCGCGGGTCGCGCCGATGGTGTCGAGTCGGGTGCAGCTCGCCATCTTCGCGATCCTGATGCTCGCGGCCGCGGCGTCGATGTACTTCGGGCCGGCCGGGGCGGACCGGGCCGAGGGCGAGCCCGCGCCGGGGCGGTCGCCGTCGATGATCGCGCTGCTCGGCGCGTTCGTCGGCGCCCTGACGGGACTGGTCGGCGTGGGGGGCGGATTCATGTACGTGCCCGCGCTGGTGCTGTTGGGCGGACTCCCGATGCGGCAGGCCATCGGCACCAGCCTGGTTCTGATCATCCTGAGTTGCGCGGCGGGGTTCGTGAGCTACCTCGGCCGAGTGGCGTTCGATTTGCAGGCCACGGTACTTTTCATTGCCCTCGCCACCATCGGCGTGGGTGTCGGCAGTCGGCTGGTCGGCCGGGTTCCCCAGCCGGTCCTCAGGAAGGCGTTCGCCGTGCTGCTGGTGGTGATGGGTGTGATGGTGCTGATCAAACCCCGCTGAGGATCCGGGCATGTATTTCCGGCGCTTCTACGACGAACCGCTGGCCCAGGCCAGCTATCTGATCGGTTGTCAGGCCAACGGAACGGCGGTCGTGATCGACCCGGCTCGGGTCATTGCGCCCTATCTCGAAACGGCGGCCGCCGAGGGCCTTCAGATCGTGGCCGTCACCGAGACCCACATTCACGCGGACTTCATGTCCGGCCTCCGCGAACTGGCGGCGGCCACCGGGGCCCGGAAGTACCTGAGCGGGTGCGGAACGCCGGAATGGCAATACGGATTCCGGGGCGAGGCCGACACCACGGTGCTGGCCGATCGCGACGTGATCACCATCGGCAACATCCGGATCCAGGCCATTCATACCCCGGGACACACGCCGGAGCATCTGGCATTCCTGGTCACCGACGGCGCCACCGCCAACGACCCGATCGGGGTCGTCACCGGCGACTTCGTCTTCGTTGGCGACGTCGGCCGGCCCGACCTGCTCGAGAAGGCGGCCCGGATCGCCAACACCGCGGAGGCGGGTGCCCGGCAGTTGTTCCGGAGCCTTGCCTGGTTCAAGGGCCTGCCCGACTACCTCCAGGTTTGGCCCGGACACGGGGCCGGGTCCGCATGCGGCAAGGGCCTCGGCGCCATGCCGCAGACCACAGTCGGGTACGAGCGGCGGTTCAACTGGGCTCTCGGCATTGCCACCGAGGACGAGTTCGTGAACCAGGTGCTGGCGGGCCAGCCCGAGCCGCCTCGGTACTTTGCCCGGATGAAGCAGGTCAATCGCGACGGGCCGACGGTGCTGGGTTCCTTGCCGGCCCCGACGGCGCTGTCGCCGGAGCGGATCAAGGCCGCCCTGGCCGCTGGGGAGGCCGTCGTGGATGCCCGGCCCGCCGCGGATTTTGCGGCCGGGCACATTCCGGGCTGTCTCAACATCCCGATGTCGAAGAGCTTCACGACCTACGCCGGATCGTTGCTGCCCTACGACCGGCCGCTTCATTTCATCCTCCCCGATCGGTCCGAAGCCGCCGTGGCCGAACTGGTGCGAGACCTCGTTTCCATCGGCTTCGATCGGATCGGCGGAGTGGCCGGGGTTCAGGTGGTGACCGGATGGGGTGCGCCGCTCGGGACGATTCGCGAGGTGTCGGCTCGGGAGTGGAAGGAACGAGCCGGCAACGGCACCGTGGTGATCGACGTACGGAACCGGACCGAGTGGGACGGTGGCCACTTGCCGGGGGCTCGGTTGGTGCCGCTGCCCGAACTGCTCGAGCGGATCGACGAGATCCCGACGGACGCCGAGCTGTTGCTGCAATGCCAGGCGGGCGGCCGCTCGGCGATCGCCGCCAGTGTCCTCAAGGCAACCGGTCGACCCCGGGTGGCGAACCTGGTCGGGGGCTTTGCGGCTTGGGTGGCCGCGGGCGGGACGGTCGAGCGATAGGCTGCCACCAAATTCTGCTGGGAACCCCTCGGCCAACTTTGCGGTCGAGGGGTCTTCTTTTCGGTCCCCTCCAAGGTGTCCAAGGTCAAAATGGCAACCTGGGCGGCCGTTTTGGCTGACTCCAGGCGGCACACGGGCTGCAAAGGTCCATTGGCAGTCGGCCCCGATCGGGTTCGGTGGCCGCGGACCATATCAATGACTGAGGAGGGTGTACCATGTTGGTTCGTTGGGCGGCGCGTCCGGCTCAGCCGATGAACAGCTGGCGGGAGATCAACCGGGTCATCGACGAGACCTTCGGCCTCGGCCAGGGTGATGGGTGGTTCGATCGGGCCTGGGCGCCGGCGGTCGACGTCACCGAGGATCAGAAGGCGTACCTCATCGCGCTCGAGCTGCCCGGCGTCAAGCCGGACGACGTCAAGATCCATCTGGACGGCAATCGGTTGATCGTGTCGGGCGAGAAGAAGCAGGAAGCGGAGGAGCGAACCGATCGGCTCCACCGGTTCGAGCGGCGGTTCGGGACCTTCTCGCGGACCTTTACCCTGCCGGAAACCGTCAACACCGAAGCGATCGAGGCGCGGGCCCAGAACGGGGTCCTGACCCTCACGCTTCCGAAGAGCGAAAAGGCTCAGCCAAGGACCATTCCGGTCAGCGCGTCCTGACGTCGTACCTGCGACGGATCGCGCCGACCACTCGGGGGGCGGGTTCACACCCGCCCCCTTCCTCTTTTCCCCCCCCCGATCCCTCCGGACGGGCTACCAGATCCAGCGAAGGACCCGGAAGCCGTAGTCGAGCGCGACGAAGGCCGTCGGCAACAGGGTCAAGCCGATCGAGAACAGGAGCCCCTGCCGGAACAGGACCGGACCGATCCTGGGCGGATCATCCTTCCACCAGGCGTTGAAGAGGACTTCGAACATCCAGCCCGAGGTGTAGAACAGATTGGCCGCCACGCCGTACACGACCGCCGCGAAGAGGGGCGGGAGGCCGGCCCCCCGATCCGGTGGAAGCCAGGCGAACAGGTTCGCCACCATCAGCGTGAGGATGCCGGTGCCTCCGACGATCAGGTTGAAGGCCAGGCGTCGTCGCTCCCACCAGGCGATGACCGACGTGGGGTGGCGAGAGGTCGTGGGGGGAGGATAGAGCAGGCGGACCAGGGCCGACACGAGCGGGCTCCCAGGGATGAAGGGGTTTCCCAAGATAGCAATGAAGTACTTTGTTGTACAGAGTACCGGCCTTCCCAACCACCCGGCCGACGATAAGTTCAGGTCATGCGCGTCCGCCGCTCGCAACCATTGCTCCAGGCGCTGATGCCGCTGCTGGCCCTCTATCTGCTGCTCCAGCTGATGCTGCTCCAGTGGCGGGCCGCCGGGCGTTAGCCTCGGTCGAGCCGCCCAGTTTTCGGAGACACCTCATGTCGATGCGATACGCCACCTGGTGGGTCGCGGGTTTGGCCGTGGCCATCCCGGTCATGGCCCAGGAACCAACGCCCCTCCGGCAGTCGCGCCTGACGGCGCCGAGTGCCCGCCCGGTGCCATTCTCGGCGGAAGACGCCGCTCATGACGACCGGTGGATCGGGCTCGAGGCCAAGGATCCTCGCTGGGCCATCGATGGCTCCGGCGTGTTCTTCCGGTGGAATCGTCGCCCCGCGGTGGGTCAGGATCCGCAGGGCGATCCCTGGTTCTTTGCCTCGCCTGACGGCCGCAGCGCGCGTGAACTTCCCCGCGGTGCCCCGGTGCCGGCCCGGACCCCGAGCGTGGGCGGCAACGGCGCGGTCGTCGCCTGGGCCGACGGGCGCTCCTTGCTGATTCATCGACGAGGGGACACGGGACCGAGCGGCCGAGTGGTGGCCACGCTCGGCGCCGCCCTCCGGGAAGTCAGCGTGTCGCCCGACGGCGGCCTGGTCCAGTTTTCC
>JAEUJH010000110.1 GCA_016794825.1 Gemmatimonadota bacterium | reverse complement strand
GGAAGTCCCCCGGGGAGAAAAGCGGCGGGTCAACGAACCCCGGTTCCGGATCGAGCACGCCCAGATCGTCGAGCCGAGCGACATTCCGCGGTTCAAGGACCTCGAGGTCATTCCCTCGATGCAGCCCTCGCACGCCATCGGTGATCTCTACTTCGCGCCGGTTCGGCTTGGCGCCAAGCGGCTGGTCGGCGCCTATGCCTGGAAGAGCTTCCTCGATCTCGGCCTGCCGGTCGCCGGCGGGTCCGACGCGCCGGTGGAGCGGGGCGAGCCGATGATCGAGTTCTATGCCGCCGTGGCGCGCCGCGACATTCGCGGCAATGCCGGACCCGATTCGCTCTGGCACCCGGAGCAGAAGGTCAGTCGGGAGGAAGCGCTCAAGATGTTCACCACCTACGCCGCCTTTGCCGCGTTCGAGGAAGACAAGCGGGGCTCGATCACGCCGGGCAAATGGGCCGACCTGACGATCCTCGATCAGGACATCCTGACCATTCCCGATGCCGACATCCTCAAGACCCGGACCGTCATGACCGTCATTGCCGGCGAGATCGTCCACTCGACGCGGGGGAACTGATCGCATGAAGCTCGTATTGGCGGGGCTGCTGCTCCTCACCACGCTCGGCGCGGCCGGGGCGCCCGCGTCGCGGCTCGACCCGGCGCCGTCGGTGGCGGCGCAGGACGCCCGGCCCGTGTACGTGGTGTACTACTGGCGGGCCCGGCCCGGGAAGGCGGCGGAGTACGCGGCGTACATTCGCAACGTGGCCGAGCCGATCGACGAGGATGCCCGGAAGGCGGGCGTCTTCGACGAGGTCCGGACCTACACGCCGGCCATCGTCACCGGCGCCGCCGGGGCCGATTGGACCCACATGCGGGTCTTCAAGCTGAAGAGTCTGGCCGCGTGGGACGCCTTCAGCGCCGGGATGGACGCGGCCACCAAGCGGCTCTATCCGGACGAACGAACCCGGCCCCGGTCCGACGACCTCCGCGATCTGGTCCGCCAGGAACTCTGGCGGGAGTTTCGTTAGGCGTGACGGATCCGCTCTGGCGGCGGGATGCCGTCGATCTCGCCGCCCTGATCCGGACCCGCGCCTGCTCCGCCCGGGAGGCGGTGCGCTCGGCGCTCGACCGGCTGGCCGCGGTCAATCCGGAACTCAACGCCGTCTCCCTGACCCTGGCCGATCAGGCCCTGGCCGAGGCCGATCGGGCCGACCAGGCGGTCCGACGGGGCGACCCGCTCGGCCCCCTCCACGGGGTTCCGGTCACGACCAAGGAAAACGTCGATCAGGCCGGGCTGCCGACCACCAACGGGATCCCGGCCTTCTGGTCGCTGATCGCCACCGAGGACAGTCCGCCGGTGGCCAACTGGCGGAAGGCCGGTGCCATCGTGATCGGCCGGACCAACACCCCGGCCTTCTCGCTCCGGTGGCACACCGACAACGCGGCCGCCGGCCGGACCCGCAATCCGTGGTCGGACGCCGTGACGCCGGGGGGATCGTCGGGCGGCGCGGCCGCCGCGGTGGCGACCGGGATCGGCGCCCTGGCCCACGGGAACGATCTGGGCGGATCCGTCAGGTACCCGGCCGCCTGCTGCGGGGTGGCCGGCATCCGGCCGACGTTAGGCAGGGTCCCGGCCTTCAACGGCACCGCGGCCGCCGAACGCCCGCCGACCGGCCAGCTCATGTCGGTGCAGGGCGTCCTCGCCCGCCGGGTCGAGGACGTGCGCCTCGGCCTCTGGGCCATGGCCCAGGGCGACGTCCGGGATCCGTGGTGGGTGCCGGCGCCGCGGACGTTTCCGCCGCCGCCGGCCCCGATCCGGGTGGCGCTGGTGCCCGAGCCCGAGGGCATGGCGGTCCATCCGGCGGTGGCCGGGGCCGTTCGCTCGGCCGGCCGGGCGCTGGAGGCGGCGGGGTACGCGGTCGAGGAGGTAAACCCGCCGCGTCTGGAGCGGGCGTTCGAGGTCTGGGCCACGCTGGTGACGGCCGACATCCGCGCCACCCTGCTCCCGGTGGCCGAGCGTCATGCCGACGCCGACGCGCTCCGGTCGCTGGCTCTCTGGATGGAGTTGTTCCCGCCCGTCGACGCGGCCACCTACCTGACGACCCTGGGCGAGCGGGCCGGTCATCTTCGCGCCTGGCAGCGCTTCCTCGACGACCATCCGCTGATCGTCGGTCCGACCTCCGGTCAGCCGCCGTTCCCGCTCGGCTTCGACCATCGGGATCTGGCCACCACCGCCGACGTGATGCGAGCGCAGCGGCTGCTCACCGTCGTCAACGGGCTCGGTTTGCCGGCCGCCGCCGTGCCCGCGGGCTGGCACGACGGGATCCCGCTTGGCGTCCAGGTCATTGCGGCCCGCTATCGGGAAGACCTGGCTCTCGACGCGGCCGGGGTCATCGAGGCCGCCCATCCGGTGCCGACCCCGATCGATCCCCGGGCCTGACCCGGGAATCGGCCCGAGCCGCCAGTTGTAAGTTACAACTCGCGGCTCGGGCGGTTTCCTGCCGTCGCGCTACTTGCCCAGGCCGAGCGCGAGTCCCACCCGGAACACCGCGTTGGTCCCGGAGCCGGCGTCGAGCCCGGGGAAGTTCACCGTGGTCCCGTTCACCTTGGCCGAGATGTCGCCGAAGTTGGTGTAGCCCCAGGTGACGCCGACGTCGAGGTTGAGCGTCTGGGTCAGCCGGAACAGCACCCCGCCACCGCCGTTGAAGGTCAATCCCGAAGCCGAGACGGTCACTTCGTCGACCCCGTCGTCGAGGGTGCCGGATTCCTTGAGGACCGAGAGCCGGAGCGACGCGTACGGCGCCACCGAGTTGCTCTTGGTCGGAATCACGTAGCGGGGTTCCAGGAACGCGCCTCCGAGGCTCACCTTGTTGTCGAAGCCGTCGAGGGCGTGACGGGTGAGCTGGAATCCGCCGCCGATCGACAGCGCGCTGTGGTTGTAGCGGACCTGTCCCTCGAATCCGGTCCCGGTGCCCCAGCCCTCGAAGCCGTCGCCCGAAAGGGAAGCGCCGAGCGCGGAGACCTGCACGGAAACCTTCTGGGCGGACTGGGCCGTCGCGCCGGTCGCGACCGTCGCGAGGGCGATTCCACCGAGTACCAGCGTGCGTCGCAGCATTGTCATTCTCCTCATGTGAACGTGGGTCTTAGTCGAAGTCGGGGCTGCCGATGAACTTCCAGGAGCGGAGCCGCCAGGTCGAACCGTCCGCGGCGTAGGTGGCGGCGATCCGGACCGGGATCTTGCGGGTGTTGCCGAACGACGAGCGCCACTTGAGCGTCGCGGTGAACTCGGCGACGGCGCGTCCGGCCCCGGCCGGATTGGTCGCGGCCATCGCGTCCTTCTCGATCTCCACCGGGAACTGGCCGAGCAGCTTGAGCAGCGCGTCGCGGTCGGCGTCGGAGCCCGCGAAGGTCCGCTCGATCTGCTCCCGATCGCGCCCCTTGAGCCAGCCACCGATCTGGCCGAGCCCGGCCTTGAGCGCCGGACCGGCGGCCGACAGATCGACCGACTCGCTGACGGCCGGCTCGGTCGAAACCGGCGCGGGCGTGGCGGCCGGCGGCGAAGGCTCCGGTTGCGGGGCCGCGGGCGGCGTGCTCGGCGGCGCCGAGGGCTTCTTCTTGGGAGCGCCGGGCTCCGCCACCACGCCGTAATTGACCGGCGCGCTCGCCGGCGGCTCGGCGGTCCGGGTGACGGGTCGATCCGCGATGACCGCGGGGCCCGTCGGCGTCGACACGGGAGCCGGCGGCGGGACGGGAGCGGGCGTCGGCGCGACGGGAGTCGGGGTCGGCGTCGGAACGACCGGGGGCTCCGGCTGGGTGGCGAACCAGATCATGGTCGCGAGCACGGCCAGGGTCGCGCCCCCGACCGCCATCTGCCAGGGCTTGGTCCGGGCAATGGCCGAGCCGGCCACGACGCCATCCGCCACGCGAGTGGGCGGTGCCGCGTCCGCCGCCACTCGGGTGGGGGGCGTCGGGCCATCCACCAATCGAGTGGGCGGGGTCGGGTCGTCCACCAATCGCGTCGGCGGGGTCGCGTCGTTCACCAATCGAATGGGTGAGGTCGGCGCCTCCGCCGGTTGGCTGCGTGGCGTCGAGGCGTTCGCCAGTCGGCCGGGTGCTATCGAGTCGTCCGCCGGTTGGCTGGGTGGTGTCGGGTCTTCTCCCAATCGGGTCGCTGGTGCCGCGGCCGGAGGCCGCGACTCGGAGGCCGCGACCGCCGGGGTTGCCGCCGCCGGGGGGATCGGGATCTCGCCGGTCGGCCGGACCGCGCGGTCCGGCGCGATCCGGGCCAGGGCCCGGCGGAAATCGGCGGCCGAGCGCCAGCGGTCGTTCCGCGACTT
>JAEUJH010000015.1 GCA_016794825.1 Gemmatimonadota bacterium | reverse complement strand
TAGCCGTGCTGCTCCGCCCAGCGCCGGTACATCCGCGCCAGCATCTCGGCCCAATCCTGCGACTCGGTGCCGCCGGCGCCCGGATGGATCGTGACCAGGGCCTCCCGGAAGTCGTCCGGACCCTGGAGCATCGACTTGAGTTCGAACTTCTCGACCGCCTCCTCGAGCGCCGCCACTTCGCGGGTCAGCTCAGCGGCCATGTCCGCGTCCGGCTCCGCGTCGAGCAGTTCGGCCAACGCGGTGGCGTCGGCGATCCGCTGGCTCAACTCGGTGGCGGGTCCGACCCAGCCCTTCAGGGTCTTGAGTTCCTGGACCGCCGCGCGGGCGCGCTCCTGGTTGGACCAGAATCCGGAGTCCTGCTGTTCCCGCTCGAGCGCCTCGAGGCGGGCCCCCTTGCCAGCCAAGTCAAAGAAAGTCTCGAAGTTCGGTGACGCGGCGGTCGAGTTCGCGGAGACGGTCGCTGTGGTCGGACATGGGTAGTTCCTTGGGCTTGGCCAAAACGAGCGAGCCGACCTTTCGTGCGCACCGAAGGGTCGGCTCGAGTCGAAATATAGCGGGGGCGCCCCGGCCGGCCTACGGGAAAACCGTCTGCCCGTCGGCCAGGATCTCGTTGAGGGCCTGGTGGAAGAATGGGGTGGACTCGGCCAGGTCCCGGCCGACCTGATCGACGTATTCCTCCCAGCTCTTCTTGATCTCTTCGTCGAACAGGGTCTTGAGGGAGTTGTTCTGGAGGCCCTCCCGACGCTTGGCCGGGTGGTAGACCACCATGTCCGAGATCAAGGCCCGAGCCAGCCGCCGAGCCTTGGCGGCCGGATCCTGGCTCATGAACGGGTTGGCGCGGGGCTTCCGGGCGGCCGGCGGGGCGGCGCGGACGGGAGCCGGTCCGGTGACCGACGCCGGCGCGGCGATCGGCCCAGGGCCCGCCGCAGGGGTCGGCGGCAGCGGGGCCGTCGGGGGCGAGAACATGGCCGTCAACGGGCTCTGGGGCCCCGCAGGAGCGGTCGGAGCGCCACCGGGCGGCACCGACGGCATGGCCGGCCGGAACGACTCCCGGGGGGCCGGCGGAGGCGCCGCCGGGGCCGACGCCACGACCGGCCGGGGCGGCACCACGGCAGGAGGCACGGCCGGTCCGGCAACTCGCGGCGCGACACTCGGGGGCGCGGCCGGGGGCGTTGCCAGGGGCCCCGCCACCGGCGACGGGGCCGGCGCCGCAGGGGTTGCCGGGCCGGTGGCGGCAGCGGGCCGGACGGGCCGCCCGACCGGCGGCGGGGCCGGCGGCACGGGCCGGAGCACGACCGGTCGGTCGGCCGCGCGGACCGGCGGCGTGGGCGGGGCCGAAGGGCGCACGGCCGCCGGCGGGACCTCCGGACGGGGCGCTGCGGCGGCCGGCGGCTCAGGCGCCGCCTTGGGGGCCGCTACCGACGGGGTCGGCGCCGGGGCTGCCGGCTCTGTCAGCCGGACCCAGAACACGCTCTGGCACACCGAGCAGCGCGCCCGTACTCCGGCGACCGGCACCTTGGCCGGATCGACCCGAAAAACCGTCTGGCAACCCGTACAGGTGACGTTCATGCCGAATCCTTACCGCGAACCCCGATCGTCGCCGGTTCGAGTCTGCCGTCGATCCACGACGAAGACCGATCCCGGAAGCGTCTTGGCGTAGCTCTTCATTTCGGTCGCCAGCTCGCTGACTTCCGCCGGGTGGGCGAAGGTCCGATGGCGATTGGTGACGATGCCCACCGACAGCGTCATCAGGGGCACTCGATGGAGTTGGCCGCGCCGGTCCTTCCCGAAGTAGTAACCGGCCCGCCGGTCCTGTTCGTTGTACTGGTAGGGGACCAGCGTATCGAAGACCGAGAGAATCTCCGTGCAGACCAAGCTAATATCGGCCGCGGGGATGATGAAGATGAAATCGTCGCCGCCGATGTGGCCGACGAATCCGCGCGGACCCAGCATCCCTTTCACGACGTCGTGGAGGATCCGGGACAGCATGTAGATGACCCGGTCGCCGTCATAGTAGCTGTAGCGGTCGTTGTACTCCTTGAAGTGATCGAGGTCGGCGTAGCAGACCGCGAACTCCTGGTCGGAGTCGAGCCGGCGCCGGATTTCCCGATCGATTTCCGGGGCGCCCGGCAGTCGGGTCGAGGGGTGGACCGACACGTCCCGCTGGCTCCGGACCAGGAGCGCGTCGAGCCGGGCCCGCTGCTCTTCGGGCGGGACCACCTCGGTCAGGATCTCGTCCGCCCCCGCCCCGTACCACGACTGGGTCTTTTCGGGATGGTGCTGCCCCGCCAGGATCAGGGCCGGGACGATCGCGGTAAACGAGTCGGATTTGAGGTGGATGACCAGGTCCAGGCCGTGGGACCCGGTGTTGTCGCCGTCGACCACCAGGATGCAGGGGTGACCCCGGAGAATGATCGACTCCACCTGATCCGGGTCGTCCAGGACCTCGATCGGAAAGGATTTTTCCGAGGCCCAGTGACGCACCAGATCAGGTACCGGTCGCCCGACCGGTCCGAAGAACAGAATCGTCGGGCGATTCCTCACCCAGGCGCCTTTCGTAACAGGTTATGGCTTCCCAACTTAGGAGCCCTCCCCCCGCCCTGTCAAATGAAGAAGGCGGCCACCGCGATCATCCCGTAGACCGCCAGCAGCTGGACCCCCTCGAACCAGTTCGTCTCGCCGTCCAGCGTGATGATCGCGATGACGATCGTCGACACCGCCAGGGCCGCCACGTCGAACAGCGGGAAGACCAGATTCATCGGCGCCGCCAGGATCAGCCCGGCAAACACCAGAATCGGGGCCACCAGCAATGCAACCTGCGTGCTCGATCCGATCGCGATCTGGAAGGCCAGGTCCATCTGCCCCTTCCGGGCCACCACGATGGCCGTGGCATGCTCCGCGGCGTTGCCGATCAGGGGGATGATCACGAGCCCCAGGAACGTCTGGGACAGGCCGATCGTCTCGGTGACCGCCTGAACCGAATGGACCAGGATTTCCGACTCCACCACCACCCCGATCGTGGCCAGCGC
>JAEUJH010000990.1 GCA_016794825.1 Gemmatimonadota bacterium | reverse complement strand
GCCGACCAGGACGACGCGGTCGGTTCCCTGACAACGCTCGACGATTTCGCTGGCCATCCGGGAGAGGGCCCGCCCCATGGCGCGTTCGTCGAGCAACCGGCTGATGGTGGACATGCCGGGCGGAGAACCTAGCCGGCGGGCGGACCGGCCGCAACCTGGGCGCGCCGGCCCGGACCGCGTTCCCCGACGACGACGGCCATGGACGGAACGGGGCCGACGCGTCAGTATTGCCGGCGTGTCCGATCCCGTCTCACCCCTGCTGACCGGCCTCCTGGCCCGCTGCGCGGCCAAGATCCGAATGGCCGCCGCGCGGCATGGCCTGTCGGCCGTCGAACTGGACGAGGTCCTGCAGGAGACCCGGATCCGGCTTTGGAAGACCCACGGCACCGGCGAGAAAATCGACCGGCTCCCGGCGTCGTACGTGTACCAGACGGTGGCAAGCGCGGCGATCGACCTGATCCGACGGCGTCGCCGGGGCAACCGGCATCAGGCGCTCGACGAGGTGACGGAACGGCTCGAGGCCACCGACGACCCCGACCGCGGCGTGGACCAGCGGGAACTGGGCGAGCGGATCTGGGCCGCGGTGGCGTCCCTCCCGCCCGATCGGAGAGTGGCGGTCCGAATGTACCTCAACGGCTACAATCACGTGGAAGTCGCCGACCGGCTCGGCTGGACGGAGGCCAGGGCCCGCAATCTCGTCTATCGCGGCTTGGCCGACCTGCGGGCCGCGCTTGGCGAGGAGGGAGTCGAATGACCGCCAGACCGAACGATCGCCTTGCCACGGCCTACCAGCGCCTCCTGGCCGAGCGTCCCCGGGGCCCGAACTGCCCGGCCCCCGAGCGGCTGGCTCGATGGGCCAGCCCCGACGGTGTCCCGGAGGCCGACCTGCTCGAGGGCCTCGACCACGTCATGGGCTGCGAGGGGTGCCGGCGGGAGTTCGAAACGCTGCGGGCCATTGCCGCCGCGGCCGGCTCGGACGGGGCCCCGCTGGCGGGGGGGCCGGAAGGAACGCCGCCCCGGACCGGGAGCAGCCGGTGGACCCGTTGGCTCGCGTTGGCGGCGGCGGTCGTCCTTTCGGTTGGCGGGGTGGCGGTCTGGCGACTGCGGGCCCCGGTCGGCCTGGATTCCGTGGTTCGCGACGGCCCCACCGGCCCCGCCCTCCAGGCCGTCGCGCCCGCCGACTCGGTGGTTCCTGCCGGGATCCCGCCCCGATTCGCGTGGCGGAGCGTCCCCGCCGCGGTCGGCTATCGGCTCGAAGTCCTCCGCGCCGATGGCGTTCCGTTGGCCATCGTCGAGACAACGGACACGACGGCAACGGTGGCCGACTCGGTCCGGCTGACCCCGGGTCGGTACCTCTGGGTGATCATGGCCACGACCGCGGGCGGTGACATCCTCCGACTGGTGCGCCCGCTGACGGCTCGTTAGGCGGTCGGCCGGGTCAGGCCCGGCCCTGCCTCAGGATCCGGTCGACCGTCGCGAGGAGGTCGGTCGCCGCGAAGGGCTTGGCCAGGAAATCATGGCCCCAGGCAGCGATGTCGTCCCGGAGGATCCGGTCGTCGCTGTGGCCCGAGATGAACACGATCGGGAGCGATGGCGCCAGCACGGCCACCCGTTCGGCGAGAGCCCGGCCGCCCATTTCCGGCATGACGACATCGCTGATCACCAGATCGACCGCCTGCCCCGGCTGCTCCAAGAAGCGGAGCGCCTCGAGTCCGTTGGCCACGGAGACGACCTCCATCCCCGCTCCACCAAGCACCCGCTCCAGAATCCGACGGACCTGCTCCTCGTCCTCGACAACCAGGATCCGGCGCCGGGCCCACGCCTCAGCCGATCGAGCGGCTCCGACCGGCTCGGTCGGCGCCACCACACCGGTCGCGCGCGGCAGCAGGACCCGGAAGGTCGAACCAACGCCCAGTTCGGTGTCGACCTCGATGGTTCCTCCCGCCTGGCGAACGATGCCGTAGCAGGTGGCCAGCCCGAGTCCGGAGCCTTGGCCTGGCGCCTTGGTCGTGAAGAACGGCTCGAAGAGGTGGGGACGGACCTCGTCGGAGATGCCGGACCCGGAGTCGCGCACCTCCAGGATGACCCGGGCTCCATCGGCCCGGGTGACAATGGTGAGGGTGCCGCCGCGCGGCATGGCATCGCGGGCGTTGACGGCAAAGTTCGTCACCACCTGCTCGGCCTGTCCCGGGTCGATCAGGACCGGGCCGAGGGCTGGATCGAGACGGGTCTCGAGGACGACATCCTCGCCGATCAACGGGCGGAGCAGCCGCTCGAGGCCACGGATGAGTCCGTTGAGGTCAACCAGCTTCGGCTGGACGATCTGTTGGCGGGAAAAGCCGAGCAGCTGCTTGGTGAGCGCCGCCCCGCGCCGCGCCGCCCCCAGGATCTCCTCGACATCGTGGACCCGGGGGTCTCCCGGCGGAAGGGACTGTCCCACCAGCTCGGCGTACCCGGTCACCGCCGTCATCAGGTTGTTGAAATCGTGGGCGACCCCGCCCGCCAGCCGGCCCACCGCCTCGAGCTTCTGGGCCTGGAGCAACTGGGCCTCGAGGCGACGCTGGTCGGTGAGGTCGCGGAACACGGACAGGAGGAGCAGCTCGCCCCCCACCTCGAGCAGCCGCGCGGTGAAAGCGACATCGACGACCCGATCTCGCATCCGGAGCTTGACGGGTCGCTCCAGCACGGCGCCGTCGAGCTGGACCGCCCGGAGGATGTCCTGACGCACGTCGGGATCGACCCAGAACTGCATTTCGACCGTCGTCCGCCCGACCATCTCGTCGCGGGAGAAGCCGGAGAGCTGACAGGCCGTGTCGTTGACCTCGATCACCCTGCCGTCGACCACCCGGGTCAGGGTGACGCCGACGGGGAGGAGGTGGAAGAGCCGGAGGAAGCGCTCCTGCCCCCGCTGGACCGCGGCTTCCGCCTCCCGCCGCCGCCGAGCGTCTCGGGCCACCACCGCCGCCGTGGCCACCGAGAACACCAGGAACACCGCCAGCACCACGATCCGCAGCAGCCGAAGCGGTGCGGCGATCGGCACCAGAACCGCGGCCCTCGGGACGATCGACGCCAGGCTCCACGTCGTCCCCGCCAGATGGCCGACGAAGACGAGGGTATCGCCCACCGCCGCCGAGCGAACCGGCACCCGCGCCTCCGCGGCCAGCACGGCCGCCAGGGTGTCGCCGATCCCACCCGACAGGCTCCCGACCAGAAGGGAGTCACCCGCGGCCCGCACCAGGTCGTCGAGGCCGATGGCGCTCAGGACCAATCCCGTCGAGTCGACGACGAGATGAGCGACCCCCGACAGTGAGGGGAGGCGTGCGAGCTCCCGCAGGAGCGGCGCGAACGTGATGTCGATGCCAACAGAGCCATGCCACGACCCGCGGAGCGCCGCCGGCGCGACCAGGCTGGCGTACCACACGGGCGGAAGACCGCCCCGGGTGGGCGGCGTCCATCGGGGCCGGCCCGACGGATTTTGATCCGGCCGGGTCAGGCTGAGCCAGGGGGTGGGACCGTAGTCATCCGCCCCGGGGCGGTCGAGGTAGTCCGGGGTTCCGGGGATGAACACGACCTCGGCGTTGTCGCGGGTCAGGAGCCAGGCATCCTCGAACACGTCATCGAGGCTGCCGGCACCAAGTTGCTCGACCGCGACCTTGGCTCGGGCCAAGAACGCCTTTCGAATGGGGTCGTCCGGATGACCGGGCGGGGTCCAGATCACGGCTTCGCGGGTTGGATCGACGAGCCCCCGGCGGGACCGGCGGGCCCCCGATGAGTCCCGTTCCGTGAGTCGATCGAACTCGGCCGCGGCGTCGGGCACCGAGCCGAGATCTCGCGACACCAACTCCGCGAGGCGCAGCGTCCGGGCCTCGAGCCGCCCGATCCGGGCAGCCAGGGCGGCGGTGGCGGAGGCGATGCTGCCGCGCAGGTCGGCGACCCGGGCGTCGACGATCCGGGTGGCGATGACCCGTTCGAAGAAAAAGCCTGCCGGTAGCAACAACGCTACCGCCAGGCTGATCAGTACCACGACTTCGAGTTGGAGGCGACGCGGCGAACCGCGCTCGATGTCGGGCATGGGAACGCGGCCGCCGGTCAGCCCGCCAGGCCCATCCACGACCCCTTGGCGCCGGTCATCCGAGGAACCGGCGGACCGCCAGGGTCACGTTATGGCCACCGAACCCGAACGAATTCGAGATCGCCACGTCGACCGGCCGTTCGACCATGATGTTGGGCGCGGAGAAGAGGTCGCACTCGGGATCGGCCACATCCTGGTTGATGGTCGGCGGCACCTTGCCGGTCGTGGCCACGAGAAGCGACACGGCGAACTCCAGCGCGCCCGCGGCCCCAAGGAGATGCCCGGTCATCGACTTGGTGGAGGCGAAGATCAGGTTGCGGGCGTGGTCGCCAAAAACGGCCTTGACCGCCGTCGTCTCGGCGACGTCGCCCAGCGGCGTGGAGGTGCCATGGGCGTTGACGTACCCGACCGAAGTCGGTTCGATCCCCCCGTCGGCCAGGCAGTCGCGCATGGCGCGCTGGGCGCCTTCGCCGTCGGGCGCCGGGGCCGTCATGTGATGGGCGTCGCCGCTCATTCCGTAGCCGATGACCTCGCCCAGAATGGTGGCACCCCGCCGGGTAGCGTGTTCGAGGCTCTCGAGCACGACCGCCGCGCTCCCGTCGCCGAGGACGAACCCGTCCCGCTCCTTGTCGAACGGCCGGCTGGCCTTTTCGGGGGCGTCATTCCGGGTCGACAGGGCCTTCATGTTCTGGAAGCCCGCGATGGCGAGTCCGGTGATGGCCGCCTCGGACCCGCCGGCCACGATGCACTCGGCCTTCCCCATCTTGATCAGTTCGTAGCCCTCGCCGATGGCGTGGGCCGAGGATGCGCAGGCCGACACGGTACAGAAGTTCGGACCCTTGAGACCGTACCGGATGGAAACGATCCCCGCCGCGATGTCGGGAATGAACATCGGGACGAAGAACGGGGACACCCGGTCGGGCCCCTTCTGGAGGTACGCGAGGCACTGCTCCTCGAACGTCATCATCCCGCCGATGCCGCTGCCGATGATGACGCCGGTCCGTTCCGGGTTGGGGAACTTGCCCTCCAGCCCGGCCTGGGTGATGGCCTGATGGGCCGTCGCCAGAGCGAGTTGGAGGAACAGGTCGTACCGCCGGGCTTCCTTCCGATCGATGTAGACGAGCGGATCGAAACCCTTGACCTCGCAAGCGAAGCGGACCTGGAGCTTGCTCGGATCGAACTTGGCGATCGGCGCGGCGCCGGACTTCCCCGCCAGCAGGCTAGCCCAGGTGTCCTCGACCGTCAGACCAACCGGAGTGACCAGCCCGAGGCCGGTCACCACGACGCGGGCGGGCTTCACCTACTTGTTCCCCATTTTCTCCTGGAGATACTTCAGCGCATCGCCGACGGTCTTGAGCTTTTCGGCTTCCTCGTCGGGGATGTCGATGTCGAATTCCTTCTCGAACGCCATGACGAGTTCGACGGTGTCGAGGGAATCGGCGCCGAGATCCTCCATG
>JAEUJH010000989.1 GCA_016794825.1 Gemmatimonadota bacterium | reverse complement strand
GATCGGCACCAGGACCGCGGCCCTCGGAACGATCGACGCCAGGCTCCACGTCGTCCCCGCCAGGCGGCCGACGAAGACGAGCGTATCACCCACCACCGCCGACCGGACCGCCTCCCGACCATCGCCAGCCAACGCGGTCGCCAGCGTGTCGCCGATCCCTCCAACCAGGCTCTCGACCAGGAGTGAGTCACCCGCGGCCCGCATCAGGTCATCGAGGCCGATCGCGCTCAGGACCAACCCGGTGGAGTCGACGACCAGGTGGGCGACGCCCGACAGCGAGGGGAGCCGCGCCAGTTCGCGCAACAGGGGCGCGAAGGTGATGTCGATGCCGACCGACCCATGCCACGCCCCCCGGAGAGCCGCCGGTGCGACCAGGCTGGCGTACCACACGGGCGGGAGACCACCCCGGGTGGGCGGCGTCCATCGGGGCCGGCCCGACGGATTCTGATCGGGGCGGGTCAGGCTGAGCCACGGCGTGGTACCGTAGTCGGCTGCCCCGGGCCGGTCGAGGTAGTCCGGGGTTCCGGGAATGAACACGACCTCGGCGTTGTCCCGGGTCAGGAGCCAGGCGTCCTCGAACACGTCGTCGAGACTGCCGGCGCCGAGTTGCTCGACGGCGCCCTTGGCTCGGGCCAGGAACGCCTTCCGGACCGGATCGTCGGGGTACCCCGGCGGAGTCCAGATCACCGCTTCCCGGGTCGGATCGACGAGGCCGCGGCGGGACCGGCGGGCCCCCGACGAGTCCCGCTCCGTGAGGCGATCGAACTCGGCCGCGGCGTCGGGCACCGAGCCGAGATCCCGCGACACCAACTCCGCGAGGCGCAGCGTCCGGGCCTCGAGCCGCCCGATCCGGGCCGCCAGGGCCGCGGTGGCCGAGGCAATGCTGCCGCGCAGATCGGCGACCCGGGCATCGATGATCCGGGTGGCGATGACTCGCTCAAAGAAAAAGCCCGCCGGTAGCAACAGCGCTACCGCCAGGCCGATCAGCACCACGACTTCGAGTTGGAGGCGTCGCGGCGACGCGCGCTCGACGTCGGCCATGGGAACGCGGTCGCCGGTCAGGCCGCCAGGCCCGTCCACGCCCCCCGGCCGCCGGTCATCCGAGGAACCGGCGGACCGCGAGGGTCACGTTATGGCCGCCGAACCCGAACGAGTTCGAGATCGCCACGTCGACCGACCGTTCGACCATGGTGTTGGGCGCGGAGAAGAGATCGCACTCCGGATCCGCCACGTCCTGATTGATGGTCGGCGGCACCTTGCCAGTGGTGGCCACCAGCAGCGACACCGCGAACTCCAGCGCGCCGGCGGCCCCGAGGAGATGCCCGGTCATCGATTTGGTCGACGCGAAGATCAGGTTCCTGGCATGGTCGCCGAAGACGGACTTGACCGCGGTCGTCTCGGCCACGTCGCCCAGGGGCGTGGAGGTGCCGTGGGCGTTGACGTACCCGACCGAGGTCGGTTCGATCCCGCCGTCGGCCAGGCAGTCGCGCATGGCCCGCTGGGCACCCTCCCCGTCGGGCGCCGGGGCCGTCATGTGATGGGCGTCGCCGCTCATCCCGTAGCCGATGACCTCGCCCAGGATGGTGGCACCCCGACGGGTGGCGTGTTCGAGGCTCTCGAGCACGACCGCCGCGCTGCCGTCGCCGAGGACGAACCCGTCCCGTTCCTTGTCGAACGGACGGCTGGCCTTTTCGGGGGCGTCATTCCGGGTCGACAGGGCCTTCATGTTCTGGAAGCCCGCGATGGCCAGCCCGGTGATGGCCGCCTCGGACCCGCCGGCCACGATGCACTCGGCCTTGCCCATCTTGATCAGCTCGTAGCCCTCGCCGATGGCGTGGGCCGAGGACGCGCAGGCCGACACGGTGCAGAAGTTCGGACCCTTGAGGCCGTAGCGGATGGAGACGATCCCCGCCGCGATGTCGGGAATGAACATCGGGACGAAGAACGGCGACACCCGGTCGGGGCCCTTCTGGAGGTACGCGAGGCACTGCTCCTCGAAGGTCATCATCCCGCCGATGCCGCTGCCGATGATGACGCCGGTCCGTTCCGGGTTGGGGAACTTGCCCTCCAGCCCGGCCTGGGTGATGGCCTGATGGGCCGTCGCCAGGGCGAGTTGGAGGAACAGGTCGTACCGACGGGCTTCCTTCCGATCGATGTAAACGAGCGGATCGAAACCCTTGACCTCGCAAGCGAACCGGACCTGGAGCTTGCTCGGATCGAACTTGGCGATCGGCGCGGCGCCGGACTTCCCCGCCAGCAGGCTAGCCCAGGTGTCCTCGACCGTCAGACCGACCGGAGTGACCAGCCCGAGGCCGGTCACCACGACGCGGGCGGGCTTCACCTACTTGTTCCCCATCTTCTCCTGGAGATACTTCAGCGCATCGCCGACGGTCTTGAGCTTTTCGGCTTCCTCGTCGGGGATGTCGATGTCGAATTCCTTCTCGAACGCCATGACGAGTTCGACGGTGTCGAGGGAATCGGCGCCGAGATCCTCCATG
>JAEUJH010000960.1 GCA_016794825.1 Gemmatimonadota bacterium | reverse complement strand
GGGCCGGCGGTGGTCGGACGGGCTGCATCAGGCGGTGGAGGCCAAGGAAGGGGTCCAGATCAAGGGCGAGACCCAGACCATGGCCACCATCACCATCCAGAACTACTTCCGGATGTACGACAAGCTGGCCGGCATGACCGGCACCGCCGAGACCGAAGAATCCGAGTTTTACTCGATCTACGGGCTCGAGGTCATGGTCGTGCCGACCAACAAGCCGATCCGGCGGAAGGACCACCCGGACCGGATCTACAAGACCCGGCGCGAGAAGTACAATGCCGTGCTCGACGAGGTCGAACAGCTGCACTTGTTGGGTTTGCCAATCCTGATCGGCACGACGTCGGTCGAGGTATCCGAGACGCTGAGCAAGATGCTCAAGCGCCGGGGGCTCAAGCATGAGGTGCTGAACGCCAAGTACCATCAGCGCGAAGCCGAGATCGTGGCGAACGCGGGCCAGGCTGGCGCCATCACCATCGCCACCAACATGGCGGGGCGAGGTACCGACATCAAACTCGGTGCCGGGGTCGTCGACACCCGGCAGGGCGAGCTCAAGCTGGAGAGCGGGACCGTCACCCGGGAGGAAACGGGCGGGCTCCACATCATCGGGACCGAGCGACACGAGTCGCGCCGAATCGACCGCCAGTTGCGCGGTCGTTCGGGTCGGCAAGGGGATCCGGGCGCGACGCTCTTCTTCCTGTCGCTGGAAGACGACCTGATGCGTTTGTTCGCCGGGATGGATCGCATCGCGCGCTACATGGACAAGGCCGGCGCCGAGGAAGGCGAGGTCATCACCGGCAAGCTCGTCACCGCCGCCATCGAGTCGGCCCAGAAACGGGTCGAGCTCCAGAACTTCCAGCAGCGGAAGCGACTGCTCGAGTACGACGACGTGATGAACCAGCAGCGGGAGGTGATCTACTCCCTCCGGCTGTTTGCCCTCGAAAAGGGCGAGGAACTCAAGGCCGAGGCGCGCCGGATGATCGCGGCCGCCCTGGAGCATTCGGTCACCAAGTTCCTCGAGGACGCCGGCGAACCCGAGAACTGGGATCGCGAGGGACTCCGGAACGCCCTGACCATGCAGTACCTCGTCAACGTCGAGGCCCTGGCCGACGCCAAGGCCACCGGGTCGCGCGAGGTCATCGTGGCGGCTGCCCAGGCCGAGGGCGAGGCGACGTTCCAGCGGAAGGTGAGCTACCTCCGCGACTTCGGTCAGGCCATCGGGGTCGGCGACGTCGACCAGCAGGTGCTGGCGCAGGTGATGCTGGGCGTGATCGACGAGAAGTGGAAGGACCACCTCTACGACCTCGATCAGCTCCGGAACGCCATTCAGTACCGGGCGTACGGCCAGAAGGACCCGCTGGTGGAGTACAAGAAGGAAGCCTTCGAGATGTTCGAGGATCTGATCCGCGACCTCCGGGCCACCTTCGCCGAGCGGTACCTCAAGATCCAGGTCAGCGCGGAGCCGCCGGCGCCACCCCCGCCGCCGCGGCGCCAGCCGGTGGCGCCGCCGCCCGCCGCGTCGACCGACGACCTGTTCGCGCCGCCCGCCCGGACCTCCACGGGCCCGGTCCCGCCGCC
>JAEUJH010000948.1 GCA_016794825.1 Gemmatimonadota bacterium | reverse complement strand
GGCCTTGAGCGCCTGGACGATGATGACGTCGCCGCCCTTCATGTCGACGATCCCGGGCCCGCGGGCGGTGCCGGCATCGAGTCGTTCGAACCGCTGGAACGGGCTGTCGGGCTCGAACACGGTGTCGAGGTGGCCGATCAGCAGGATTCGGGTGCCCTTGCCGGGGTGCTCGGCGATCAGATGTCCGGCCCGACCGAACGCGGCGCCGTCTTCCCAGGTCGTCTTGAAGCCGAGGGCATCGAACTCGGCGCGGAACACGTCACCCACCTGGCGGACGCCGGCCAGGTTGAGGGTGCCGCTGTTGATGTTGACGACCCGTTCTAGGAGGGCAAACGCGGCGCCGGTGTCGGCGTCGACGTGGCGGATCAGGGCCCGTTCGGCCCGGGAGAGGGATTCGGCAGGCTGGGCAAGCACCAGCGCCAGGGCGGCCAACAGGGCGGGTAGCGGCATCCGGACAAGATCGGCCGACCAGCACCCGTCGACAAGGCGTCTGGGATCCCGGGGCGCCGATCTCAATGCCGGGTCCGGGGGGGGCTGGGTTCGGACCCAGCGCGGATCGGCGAGTCGGGTTGAACACCGGCCCCCAAACTGTTGGCGAGGCGACCCGATTGGCCGGAGCGGTCCGCTTGTGCTCCCACCGGCCTCTCCTAGCTTGCACCCACCGTGAACTCCGGAACGGAACCCCTCACCCGCCGCCGGGCATTCAGTCTGGCCTGGCCGCTGTTCTTCTCCAGCGCCGCCGTCCCCCTGGCCAGTCTGGTCGATACCGCGGTCATCGGTGCCGCCGGTACCAGGTCCGACCTCGGCGGCGTGGCCCTTGGCGGCACGCTCTTCAACCTGGTCTACTGGAGCTTCTACTTCCTCCGGATGACTTCAACCGGTCTCGCGGCCCAGGCGCGCGGGGCCGGACAGTCCGACGAACTCGTCCGAGTCCTCCTTCGGGCGCTCGGGCTCGGCCTGGCGCTCGGGGCGTTGACGCTGCTGATCCGCCAGCCGTTCTCCACCATCGGCTTTCGGGTGCTGCAGGGCAGTGACGACGTCGAGGCCGCCGGCGCCAGCTATTTCCTGATCCGCTCGTGGGGTGCTCCCGGTGCCTACGCCAGTTTCGCGGTCACCGGCTGGCTCATCGGGGTGGGGCGGACCCGGGCGGTGCTGGGAGTCCAGTTCGTCTTCAGTGCCGTCAACGTGGTGCTCGACCTGTGGTTCGTGCTGGGACTCGGGTGGGGCGTGGCTGGGGTCGCGGCGGCCACCGCCATCGCGGACGTCGTCGGGGCGCTGGTGGCGGTGGCGATCGCGATCCGCATCGTCCGCCGGGAATTCGGGGGCTCGATCGATCCACGGGATCCCGCCCTGTGGACGGCTGGCGCGATGGCGCGCCTGTTCTCGCTCAACGTGGCCATGATGATTCGGAGTTGGGCGCTTCTGGCCGGCTTTGCCTGGTTCACCAACTCCGGCGCTCGGCTCGGCACCGCCACGCTGGCGGCCAATCATGTGCTGCTTCAGATCGTGACCGTGTGGGCCTTCGTCCTGGATGGTTACGCCTACATCGCCGAAGCGGAGGTCGGGCACGCGGTCGGGGCTCGCTCCCGCGAGGCGCTCCGACGTGCCATCCGGATCACCACCGAACTGGCGATTGCGAGCGGTGGGCTGTTCATGCTGGTGACGTTGGTGGGTGGACCGACGTTGCTGGCCTGGTGGATCAGTGACGTGGAGGTTGCCGAGACGGCACGTCGCTTTCTGCCGTACTGCGCGGTGATTCCGTTCGTGGGAGCCATCGCGTGGCAACTCGACGGCGTGTTCGTCGGCATGATGGCCTCCTCGGCCATGCGGAACGCGTCGGTTGCCGCTCTGGTGCTTTATGTCGGCGTGGATCGGGTGCTGACGCCGAACTTCGGAGCGCACGGTCTGTGGCTGGCGTTCGTGTGCTACTACCTTGCCCGGGCCGGGACCCTCGGGGTCCAGTATCGGACGATCGAGCGACGGGTGACGGGTTGAATGGCCGCGCCGGTGGCCTGGGCGGTTACTTCCTCGGCAACGGAGGATGCGCGATGATGATGCCCGTTAGGCGCCGTGCCCGGACTGCGGCGTTGTTCGTCCTCGGGATCGGGCTTGGCCCGGCGGCCTTCGCCCTGCGGGCGCAGTCAACCGCGATCATCGGGGCTACGCTGATCGATGGCACGGGGCGCGAACCGGTAAGGGACGCGGTCGTCATTCTCGACGGCGATCGGATCCGGTACGCGGGACCCCGAGCAGGCGCCCCGGTTCCGGAGCGGGCCGCCCGGGTCGACGCTCGGGGCCGATACGTGATTCCCGGGATGATGGACGGCAACGTCCACCTCTACTCCGGGTTGATGCCGGACAACTTGAAGTCGTACGACGGACGGTTCGACGAACTGGTGCTGGAGGCGGCTCAGGTCGCGCTCCAGCACGGTGTCACCAGCTTGTTCGACACCTGGGGGCCCCGGGAGGCGCTGGTGACCGCGCGCGATCGGATCAACTCCGGGGCCGCGCCGGGTAGCCGCATCTTCGTGGCCGGCAACATCATCGGGATGTATGGTCCGGCCACCAAAGTGGCGACCGCGACCGCGCCCGGAGTGCTCACGCCGGAGGAACTGGCGCGATTCGACGCGATGTGGGAGCAGGGCGTCGGTGCCGATCTCCTCTGGCGGACGCCCGACCAGGTCCGGACCCGAGTCCGCGACTACATCGCCACCGGCCGGCTCGACATGGTCAAGTACTTGTCGAGCGACCACGATCAGATGCATTTGATCGCGTTCTCGCCCGAGAGTCAGCGGGCCATCGTGGAAGAGGGCCGGCGAGCCGGTCTCAACGTGCAGGCCCACACCACCTCGGTCGAGAGCCTGCGGCTGGCCATCGAGGCCGGGGCCGATCTGCTGCAGCATTGC
>JAEUJH010000946.1 GCA_016794825.1 Gemmatimonadota bacterium | reverse complement strand
GGCGGGTTGGCCGGGTTTGCCCGGGCGGCCTGGCACCGGACCTGGGAGCGGCTGCCGGTCACCTTCACCGTCATGGTGACCCTGGCCGTCATCGTCGCCTCGCTGTTCGAGATCATCCCGACGTTCCTGATCAAGTCGAACGTCCCGACGATCGCCGCCGTCAAGCCGTATACGCCGCTCGAGCTGGCCGGCCGCGACCTCTACATCCGGGAGGGCTGCTTCAACTGTCACTCCCAGATGGTCCGGCCGTTCCGGTACGAAACCGAGCGGTACGGCGAGTACTCGAAGCCGGGCGAGTTCGTCTACGACCATCCGTTCCTCTGGGGCTCTCGCCGGATCGGGCCGGATCTGGCCCGGATCGGCGGGAAGTACCCCGATCTCTGGCACGTGCGGCACTTCGACAATCCGCCGGAGATCACGGCCCGTTCGATCATGCCGCCGTACCCGTGGCTGCTCAAGAACGCGGTCGATTTCGAGGGGATCCAGGGTCGGGTCGACGCCATGGCGATGCTCGGCGTGCCCTACGGCGATGCCGTCAACAACGCCCCGGAGCAGGCCCGGGCCCAGGCCAGGCAGATCGCGGACGGGATCGTGCAGCAGGGCGGGCCGAGCGACCTGGCCGACAAGGAAGTCGTCGCCCTGATCGCCTACCTGCAACGGCTCGGCAAGGACATCAAGCTGGCCCAGACCGGCGCCGCCGGCTCCACCGTGGTCGGAGGCTCCCGCTGACATGCGCCTGACCGACATCATGAGCAACGCCGGCTTGTCCGGCTACGCCGAAATCGCGTTGATCCTGTTCATGGTCGCCTTCGCCATGATCGCCATCCGGGTCTTCCTTCCCTCGCGGAAGAAAGACTTCGACCGGGCCAGCCGGCTGCCCCTCGAGGATGCTCCGAAGGCGACCTCAACCCGTGAAGGAGCGTGAACCCCATGAGCGTCGATCCCAATCAGGACCGTCTGCTCGACCACGAATACGACGGCATCCAGGAGTACGACAACCCGATGCCGCGGTGGTGGCTGGCGACCTTCTGGGTCACCATCATCTTCTCGATCATCTACGTCCTCAACGTCCCGGGGGTGGGCATCGGCAAGGGCCGGATCGCGGACTACGAGGCCGACATGGCCAAGGCGGCTGAACTGGCGGCCAAGAACGATCCGCTGGCCGGGCTGACCGACGAGCAGTTGCTCGCCGCGGCCGCCGATCCCGCGCAGCGCGCGCTCGGGTCGACGACCTTCACGTCGATGTGCGCCTCCTGTCACCTGGCGGACGGCGGCGGCCTGATCGGCCCGAACCTGACCGACGCCTACTGGATCAACGGGGGCAAGCCGCTCGAGATCATCAACACGATCTCCATCGGTGTCGCGGCCAAGGGCATGCCGGCCTGGGGGAAGATCCTCAAGCCCGATCAGCTCAAGGCTGTGACCGGGTACGTCCTGGCGCTCAAGGGCACCACCCCGAAGACGCCGAAGGCACCGCAAGGCATCAACCTCGACTCGGCGGCGGCCGCGGTGGCGCCGGCCGATTCGGCGGCGAAGTAAGCAACACAGAGGCAACCGCATGAGTACCGCGAAGGCGACCGACCGCGTCCTGTCGACCCTCAATGTCGATGGCTCCAGGCGCTGGCTCAGGCCCAGGCTGTCGGAGGGATCGTTCTGGCACAAACGACGGGCGGTCGCCTACGGGCTGATGTTCCTGTTCTTCATCATTCCCTACCTCCGGATGAACGGCCACCCGGTCATCCTGCTCGACCTCCCCAAGCGGGAGTTCCACCTCTTCGGCGCCACCTTTCTGCCGACGGACACGCTGCTGTTCATGCTGCTGTTCGTGAGCATCGGGATCGGAATCTTCCTGCTCACGGCGCTCTTCGGCCGGGTCTGGTGCGGCTGGGGCTGTCCCCAGACGGTCTACATGGAGTTCCTGTTCCGGCCGCTCGAGCGGCTGATCGAGGGGGGCCGGACCGGCACGCTGGCCCTCGACCGCCAGACCGGACTCAAACCCCGCCGGCTCCTCAAGTACGGGGTCTTCCTGCTGCTGTCGTTGTTCCTGGCGCACACCTTCCTGGCCTATTTCGTCGGGATCGAGCGCCTGGTGCAGTGGGTCCGGTTGTCGCCGGTCGAGCATCCGACCGCCTTCTTCGTGATGGCCGCCACGACGGCCGCCATCATGTTCGACTTCACCTACTTCCGGGAGCAGACTTGCCTGGTGGCCTGCCCCTACGGGCGGCTCCAGTCGGTCCTCCTCGACCGGAAGTCGCTGATCGTCGGCTACGACTACGGCCGTGGCGAACCCCGCACCAAGGGCGCCAAGCACACCGAAGGCGCCGGCGACTGCATCGACTGCGGCGCCTGCGTCCAGACCTGCCCGACCGGGATCGACATCCGCGACGGCCTTCAGATGGAGTGCATCCACTGCACCCAGTGCGCCGACGCCTGCGACGAGATCATGGATCGCGTCGGACGGCCCCGCGGGCTGGTCCGGTACACCTCCCGCGACGAGCTGGAAGGCAAGCCCAAGCGGTTCCTCCGGCCACGGGTGGTCCTCTACCCCCTGGCGCTCACCATCGCCGTCGGAGCGTTCCTGTTCTTCCTGACCACCAAGGAAGACACCGACGTGACGATCCTCCGCGGGATCGGAGCGCCCTACTCGTTCGAGCCCGACGGCCGGGTCGTCAACCAGGTCCGGATCCGGGTCACCAACCGGGCCGACTCGCCGCGGGAGTACCAGATCGAACTCGCGGGCGCCGACGGCGCTCAGGTCATCGCGCCCGAAAATCCGCTCCGGGTCGCCCCCGGCGAGTTGCGAACCACGAGTCTGTTCATCGTCGGCCCCCGAAGCCTCTTCCACGACGGAAAGCGGGCCATTTCGGTCCAGCTGTCCGACGGCAACACGTACTCCGCCTCGCTGCCCTACACGATGGTCGGTCCGGACGACGACGACGGTGACGACGACGTCGAGCCGAAACGAGAAGGCCCCCGGGAGGACGACCGATGAAATGGAAAGCCACGGCGTGGCCGTTCGCGGTGATCGCGGTCCTCGCGCTCACCGTCGCCGCCAACGGGTTCATCCTCTACGAGGCCAACCGCGGCCAGGCCGCCTTCGAGCCTGACTACTACCGCAAGGCGTTGCTGTGGGACTCGACCATGGCGCAGGCCGGGCGGAACGCGGCGCTGGGCTGGAAGCTCGAGGCCTCGCTCGGCACGGATGGACGCCTGACGGTAACCCTGGTCGACGCCGCCGGCACCCCGATCCGCGATGCCCGCATCGCGGTCGAGGGCTTCCCGATCGCGTTCGAGACCGGCGGCTTTGCGGCCACGCTCCCGGCCGACGACTCCACCGGCTACGGCGCGACGGTTCCGGTCGTCCGGGCCGGCCTCCACGAGCTTCGCTTTTCGATCCTGCGCGGCGCCGACCGGTTTACCACCGTGCTCCGCGGCGAGCCGGGCCAGCCCCTCTCGCCCAAGCCATGACGATCTGGCCGATCCTGCTGGCCAGCGTGATCGGCAGCCCGCACTGCGCCGCGATGTGCGGGCTGATCGCGGGCGCGGCGGGCCGCCGGCCGGCCGCGAGCGTCGCCTACCACGGCGCCCGTCTGGCGGGGTATGCCGCCCTCGGCGTCATCGGCGGGCTGGTCGGCGCGGCCGCGGAGCGGCTTGGCGCCTGGGCCGGATTGATGGGCACGGCGACTCGGATCGCCGGCATCGCGCTCATCCTCATCGGCCTGGCCGGCATCCTCACGAGCCTCGGCGTCGGACCGGCCCGCTGGTTCCGGGGCGGCCATGGGTGGGTCGGGCGGGTTGCCGCCCGGGGGCGCGACCTGCCGCCCGTGACCCGCGCCGCGCTCCTCGGACTCGTCACCGCGCTGCTGCCGTGCGGGTGGCTGTTCGCCTTCGTGGCGGTGGCCGCCGGCACCGCCGACCCGCTCCGCGGCGCCGCCACGATGGGCGTGTTCTGGATCGGAACGGTCCCGGCCGTGGTCGCCGCGGGCTCCCTCGTGTCCCGCCTGGCCGGCCCGATGCGGGCCCGCCTTCCGATCCTGAGCGGCGCCGTTCTCGTCGTTTTCGGCCTGGTCACGGCGTTCGCCCGCCCGAGTCAGGATCATTCGTCTCACCAGCCTGCCGCCACGGCCACCCATGACCAGCACGCTCGCTGAGCCGACGGTGGCCGCGCCGCCGTCCTGTTCCCATTGCGGCCTTCCCGTCCCCACGGGCGAGTTCGATCCGTCCGCCGAGCGCCAGTTCTGCTGTCACGGCTGTCGCACCGCCTGGGACGTGATCCACGAGATCGGCCTCTCGGCCTACTACCGGACGGAGGATCGCCGCGGCGCGCCGGTCCGACCCTCCGGGCGCGGCTACGAGGAGTTCGATCACCCGGCGTTCCAGCGACTCTACGCCCGGGACCTGGCCGGCGGCCTGAAGGAGATCGACCTCTACCTCGATGGCGTCCACTGCGCCTCGTGTGTCTGGCTGGTCGAGCGGGTTCCGCTCGTCGTGCCCGGGGCGGTGAGCGCCGAACTCGACGTGCCCCGCTCCCTGGCCCGGGTCCGATGGGATCCGGCGCGGACCACGCTCGCCGCGATCGCCCGATTCCTCGACCAACTGGGCTATCCGGCCCGGGCGTTCCGAGGCGGGCGGGCGGACGAACTCCGTCGCGCCGAGGATCGGCGGATGCTGATCCGGATCGGGGTCGCGGGCGCGCTGGCCATCAACGTCATGACCGTGGCCCTGGCCCTGTACGCCGGCTGGTTCGGCGCGATGGAGGCGAGCTACGTCCGCTACTTCCGCTGGGTGAGCCTGCTGCTGTCGGTCCCGGCCATCGTCTGGCCGGGGCGGGTGTTCTTCACCAGCGCGCTCGGCGCCCTCCGGGCCCGCCGGCTCCACATGGACGTCCCCATTGCCCTGGCCCTCGGCGCCGGGTTCCTCCGGGGCGCGGTCAACACCATCGCCGACACCGGCCCGATCTATTTCGACGGCGTCGTCACCCTGATCTTCCTGCTCCTGGTGGGTCGGTTCCTCCAGCAGCGCGCCCAGCGGGCCGCCGCCGACTCCGCGGAGCTGCTCCACGCCCTGACGCCGGCCACGGCCCGGCTGGTGACGGGCGACCAGATCTCGGAAGTCCCGATCGAGGGCCTGACCCCCGGCGCCGTCGTCGACGTCCGAGCGGGCGATACCGTCCCGACCGACGGCGTGGTCATCACCGGCCGGTCCAACCTCGACCTCTCGGTCCTGACCGGCGAGTCCCGCCCGATCGCGGTCGGCCCGGAGGAGACCGTCTACGCCGGGACGGTCAACCTCGGCTCGGCGCTGCGCGTCCGGGTCACCGAGTCGGGCGAAACGACCCGGCTGGGACGGATTCTCCGGGAACTCGAAGCCGGGATGCGGCGCCGCGCCCCGGTGGTGCACACGGCCGACCGCCTGGCGGGGGCCTTCGTGGCAGTCGTGCTGGTCCTGGCCGCCGTCACCTGGGTCATCGGACGGCAGATCGACCCGACCAACGCGCTCGACAACGCGATCGCTCTCCTGATCGTCACCTGCCCCTGCGCCCTCGCGCTCGCCACCCCGCTGGCCATGACGGTGGCCGTCGGCCGGGCGGCCAAGGCCGGCATCCTGATCCGCGGCGGCGATTCGCTGGAGGTGCTCTCCCGACCGGGCCAGCTCCTGCTCGACAAGACCGGCACGCTGACCGAGGGACGACTCGCGCTCCTCGAATGGACCGGCGACACCGGGGCCCGTTCCGAGGTGCTGGCGCTGGAGCGCCACTCCAACCATCCGATCGCCCGGGCGTTCGAAGCCGCCTGGACCGATGAGCGGGAAGTGATCCCGGAGCACGTCGAGCAGACGCTGGGCGGCGGACTGACCGGCGTGGTGAACGGGCGGCGGGTCCGGGTCGGATCGCCGCGGTTCGTGCTGGCGGAGGCCGCCGATTCCAAGGGGCTGGCCTCCGGTCTCTCCACTCACCTGACGCCGGTCCTGGTGGCGCGCGACGGCCAGGTGATCGGCGCCGCGGGCTTCGGCGACCCGATCCGCCCCGATGCGGCCACCGCGCTGCGGGAACTCGAGGGACGGGGTTGGACGGTGGGCATCCTCTCC
>JAEUJH010000622.1 GCA_016794825.1 Gemmatimonadota bacterium | reverse complement strand
AGCAACCGCTCCGTCACGTCCCGCGCGAAGCCCAGCACGCGGTCCCCCTCCGTCATCCGGATCCGCCGAGCCCGATCGTTGATCCACCGGACCTCGCCGTCCGGCCGCTTGATCCGGTAATCGACCTCGAACTCGGCGATCGAGCCGTCGAGGCAAGCCCCCATGGTTCGAACCACCCGGTCGCGATCGTCGGGATGGATCAGGCTGGCCCACGTCTCGAGCCGGCGCTCGGGTTCGCCCAGGGGCAGGCCGAAGATCGACTCGAACCGACCGCTGACGTAGGGGACGTCGCGGGTGACCACGTCGGCCAGCCAGAACACGCCATCGGCCGACTCGGCCAGCTCCCGGAACCGTTCTTCGCTCTGCCGGGTCGCGAGTTCGGCGGCGCGGCGCGCCGTCATGTCGCGGAACGACATCAGACGGGCCGGCCGCCCGTCGAGCACCGTTGATGCCGCCACCACTTCGACCCGGAGGACGGCACCGTCGAGCCGAAAACAGTCCAACTCGGTTCGGAACGCGGCTCCACCCTCGGCGACGCAATCGACCAGCGATCCGTCCCCGTCGCGGAGGAGCCGGTCGCAAGGCATGCCCACCAGCGCCTCGGGTTCGCCGGCGGCCAGGAAATAGCCGGCCGCCGGGTTCGCGAACACGATCACTCCCTGCTCCACGATGACCAGGGGCTCCGGAAGGGCGGCGATCAGGGTCCGGAACCGCTCTTCGCTCGCGGCCAGTTCCCGTTCCCGGGCGCGGCGGTCGGTGACGTCGCGCGCGAAGAGCAGGAATTCGCTGTCAGTCCCCGCGAAGACCCGGGTCTCGTACCAGCGGGTCTCGCTGCCGGTGACGAGGGAGTACTCGACGGTGACGCCCTCCCCCGTCCGCCGGATCTGTTGCATGGCCTGCCTTGCCGCTGCCGCCACGTCAGGCGGCATCACCGCCTCGAGCGGTTGGCCGACGAACTCACCCGGCGGCCGATACAATGGCGGCGCCGAACGACCCTGCCGGAAGGTGAGGAACCGCCCCTCGGCATCGAGCCGGAAGTAGAGGTCAGGCAGGGCGCGGAAAGCCGCCTCGAGTTCGGTGTTGGCCCGCTGCAGCTCTCCCTTGGCGCGCGCCAGCGACACCTTGGACCGGACTTGCCAGTAGGCAAAGATGCCGAGACCCGCCGACGTGGCGAGGCCGAGGATCAGCGCGAGCCAGCCGGTCGGCGAGAGGCCGGGATCGGCCGAAGGGGCCGAGTCGGCCGGCGTGATGCTGACCGCCCAACTCGTGTCAGCCACCGGCACGACGGCTTCGTGGGACAGGGGCGAGCGATTGCTGGTGGCAGATGCGGGCCAGGACACCGACCCGACCGCAATCCGGAGGCCGGCCGCCGAGTCGGCACCGGCGGCCCGCGCCATCAGCCGGTCGAACCGGAGGACCTCCACCGCAAACCCGACCGGTACCCGACTCGGCGGCGCGAACACCGGATGCGCGATGATCGCGCCCGGCGCCCCGCTCGGCACCAGCGTGACGACCCCTGACGCCGCGATTTCCGCCCGGGCGGTGGCCCGGATCAGCACGTCCCGCCGGGCCGAATCGGAGCCGAGGTCGAAGCCGATGACCCGATCGCTGACGGCCCGCGGCTCGGAAAACCGAACCGGGAAGTAGTCCGGCCGCGCACCGACCGCCTGGAGACTGCCGTCGCTCCGGCGTTCGGTGACCTGGTACCCGCCGCCCCCGAACACTTGGGCGGCGGACTCGTGGTCCGCCAAGGAGGCCGCGGGAATCCGTTCGACCCACTCGATCGCCACCAGGTCCGGATTGGCGTGGTGAATCTCTTCGGCGATCCGTCGGAACTGGTCGCCGTCGATCCGGCCGCGGGTGGCGTCGAGGAACGCGGTCAGCTGCTCGACCGAGTGGACCTCCTCGTTGATGATCGTGGCAAGCGACAGCGCAAAGTTCGAGGCCCGCTCCTGGAACGCGGCATCGGCCGCCTGACGGTCGATGGCGCGCTCGACCATGGTGGTGCCGACGGCGGTGACGACGGCGCCCAGGGCAGCCGCGATCAGCGCGTCTCGAATCGGGTGGAGCGGACGACTCGGCATGCGACCAAGGTTTAGGGGAAGAAACCCCGAGCCGGGGGAACCAGTCTTCAGTACTTTCAGTACTATCGTCAGATTTTCATAAAAGTTCGATAAAGTCGCGTGAAGTCCATCCGACCGTTTTTCGGTCCCCCCTTCGTTAGGGCCGAACGGCCCCACTCGGCTTGGTCGACCGGGGCGCGCCCCCAACGGGGCGCAGCTTGACCGCCCCCACAGCGCCGGGTATCGTCTCGGTCGGGCGTCGCAGGCCGCCTCCCGTCCGCGGAAAGGACCGAGTCCACCTGTGCGGTGCAGTGGCACGACCCAGTCGCAACGAACCTCCTTGCCCGACGCCAGCGGACCCCGGGCCATCTCTC
>JAEUJH010000861.1 GCA_016794825.1 Gemmatimonadota bacterium | reverse complement strand
GTGGTCTCGTGGGTCCGGTCGAGGAGAGGACGGACCGCGTCGGCCAGCCGCCGGGGCTCCACCGCCGCCTGCACCAGTTCGTCGACCACCCGGCGTTCGGCGATCAGATTGGGCAGCGCGATCCACGGCACCCGCATGACGCGCCGGGCAAACCACGCGGTGGCCGGATGGACCCGATACGCCACGACCATGGGCGCGTCGGCGAGGGCCGCCTCGAGCGTGGTCGTTCCCGACTTGGCAATGACCGCGTCGGCGGCGGCCAGCACGTTCCTCGGGTCGGTCGACGCCAGCTGGACCGGGCCCGGATCCGGATACTCGCCTCCGGGCACCGTGGCCACGACCACCCGCTCGACCGCGCCCTCCTCGAGCAGCAGGCGGCCCGCGTCCCGGAACGCGGTCCAGTGGCGGAGCAGTTCCTGCCGACGGCTGCCGGGGAACAGCCCGAGCACTCGTCCGGCGGCGGGCAAGCCGAGCAACGCACGGGCTTCGGCCCGACCCAGACCCGGCGGCCGGTCGACCAACGGATGGCCGACGTAGTCGGCGGTGAGGCCGAGCGATCGGAAGAACGGCTGTTCGAACGGGAAGATCACGGCAAACTGATTGACCGCCTGCCGGAACCGGCGGGCTCGCTGGGGCCGCCACGCCCAGAGCTGCGGGGCCACGTAGTAGAGCACCTTGAGGCCGGCCGCCGCCGCGGCCTCGGCCACCCGGAGGTGAAATCCGGGATAATCGATCAGCACGACGAGATCGTACTCGCCGGCCTGGAAGCGTCGGGACAGTTCGCGGAGCAGTCGGGCGTGCGCGGGGATCTTGGCGAGGACTTCGGCGAAGCCCATGACGGTGTAGCGCTCCATCGGCCAGCGGACGAGGGCGCCCGCCGCGGCCATGGCCGGCCCGCCGAACGCCTCGATGGTGACGCCAGGGAACCTGGCCTGGAGCGCCCGGACCACCGGCGCCCCGTGGAGATCACCCGAGGGCTCGCCCGCGGAGACGAAGATCCGGCGGATCACGCGGCGGCAACCGCTTCCCCTACCCGGAGCGCCAGGGCCAGGGCAGCCCGCCCCTCCAGTCCGGTCACCACCGGGTCGGGTTCGCCTCGGACCGAGCGGACGAAGCTCTGGAGTTCCGCGCCGAGGGCGTCCTGTTCGGGGGCGTCGAGGGGGACCACTTCGACCACCTCCTCGAGCGATGCCGCCGCGCCGAGATGGTGATCGCCCCGGAGCCGCATGAAGACGCCGGTGCCGGCGCCGAGATCGAGGGAGAAGTACCCGTTCGACTGGAAGAGCCGCAGCCGGCGGATCCGCTCGCGGGCCACTCGGGAGGCGGTGATGTTGGCGACGGCCCCACTCTGGAACTCGACCCGGGCGTTGGCGACATCGACGTGCGGCGTCAGTACGGCCACGCCGCTGGCCCGGACGTCGGTGGCGGCGGCGCCCCGACTCAGATGGAGGACCAGGTCGAGGTCGTGGATCATCAGATCGAGGATCACGGCCACGTCGGTCCCGCGGGGTTGAAACGGCGCCAGCCGGGTGCTCTCGAAGTAGCGAATATCGCCGAGATAGGGGCGGGCCGCGCGAATGGCCCGGTTGAACCGTTCGATGTGCCCGACCTGCAGCGCCACGCCATTGCGCTCCGCGGCGCGGATCAGCCGATCGGCATCGACCAGCGAGGCCGCCAGCGGCTTTTCCATCAGGACCGACTTGCCGCGATCGAGCGCCTGGAGGCCGATTTCCGCGTGGACCGGGGTGGGAACCGCCACGGTGACGGCCTCGACCCGGCCGAGGAGCCCGTCGAGGTCGGCGAAGTAGGTGGTGCCGACTTGCGAGGCCACGTCCCGCCCCCGTGCCTCGTCGATGTCGTGGACGCCGATCAGGTCGGCCTCGTCGGACAACGCCAGATGGCGGGCGTGGTGCCGCCCGAGTGCGCCGACCCCGATCACCCCGACGGGGAGTCGTGCCATCAGGAGGGAATGCCCCGGTTGGACCGGGAGACGAACTCGAGGAACTGGAGGACTTCGGGCAACGGGGGCAGCTCGGCCCGGACGCGCTCGGCCGCCTGCGACACGTTGAGATCCGAGTTGAAGAACAGCCGGTAGACCCGCTTGAGCGCCCGGACGGTATCCTCGTCCATGCCGGCCCGCTGGAGGCCGATCCCATTGAGGCCGTAGAGTTCGACCGGGTTGCCGACGGCTTTGACGAACGGCGGAATGTCCTGGTTGACCCGGGAGCACCCGCCGACGAACGCAAACGCCCCGATCGTCACGAACTGGTGGATGGCCACCAGGCCCGAGAGGCTG
>JAEUJH010000842.1 GCA_016794825.1 Gemmatimonadota bacterium | reverse complement strand
GGCTGCGCGCTCGGGTGGGGGGCGCTTCTGCTGCGGAGTGCCCTGGCGGGTTCGTTCTCGAACCTGACGGCGATCCTGGCCGACATTCTCCCGGTTCGGCCCGCGGCGCTCGGCGCGGCCACCATCGGCCTCGCCACCGTGCTGGCGCTCGGGGCGGCGCTGCTCGGAGTGGCCATCCGCCGGCCGCCCTCCCCGCCGGCCTGACGTTCGGGCCCGACCATCCGTCGGCCCGCCGGCGTTGTCGGGTGGCAGGCGGCGGTTGTTCGGATCGGTCTTGATGGCCTGCTGGAACCGAGAAGTGAAACGAGGTCGGGCGATCCACTGAGGACCGCCCGACCTCTTTCGTTCGACGCTTGGCGGGAACTACTGGATTCTGGTAAAGACCAGGATCGCCCCGCCGTCATAGCCGGTTCCGAACTGAACGGAGGCGTCGGTGGCCTTGAGGTAGCGCACTTCCCGGATCGTCATGGCCGGGATCTGCTTCAACAGGTCGACTTCGCCTCTGGGGGTGCCGTCGACGACCACCCGCGCCAACGGGACCGCCCGCGACCCGGTGCTCGTCGGCCCGCGGCCTCGGAGGAAATTCGGACGGAGCCGCTGGACGATGTCGTGCGCGGTGGCGACCTCGGTCCGAATCGCGTCGATCTCCTCGATCGAAATTACGTCGGGCCGCCGCTTGGGCTTCGATTTGGAGGTGGAGTCCTGCGCAACGGCGGGCAGCGCAAAGGCGAGCAGCAGGGCGAGCGTGACCAGCGTCTTCATGGAGCCTCCGGGGGCGGATGGAGCCGATGACGAAGTATACCGCCACCCCCTTCAGGCGCCATCAGGGGAAGGGGGCCGGCGCGCCGCCTTGGCTGTCGGGGGATTGGCGCCCGGTGTCGGCGACCGGGGCCGGGAGCTGGGTTGGCGCGAGCGCGCCGACCGCGCGATCCGCAGCGGCGGCAGGCCGAAGTTCCCGGTCGGGAGGCAGGACCAGTCCAAGGCCCGCGATCAGGGCCGCCACGAGCACCGCGATCTTCACACGTCCTCCGGTGGTTGCATTCGGTCGGACCCCGCCGGGCGGGGCAGGCGGCCCGCGTCCGTCAGGGCCCGACGCAGCACGAACTCGATCTGCGAGTTGAGACTGCGGAACTCGGCCGCGGCCCAGCGCTGCAGGGCATCGTGCAGCGCCGGGTCGATGCGAATCAGGACGGCCTTACGCTCCGCCACGATCAGGGCCGGCTCACGTGTACAACGATCCGGCGTTGACCACCGGCTGGGTCGACCGCTCGCTGCAGAGAACGACGAGCAGGTTCGAAACCATGGTGGCACGACGTTCGTCATCCAGGGTCACGATGTCCCGTTTGGAGAGCAGGTCGAGGGCGTTCTCGACCATCCCCACCGCGCCCTCGACGATCTTCTGCCGGGCCGCGATGATGGCCGAGGCCTGCTGCCGCTGGAGCATGGCCTGAGCGATCTCGGGAGCGTACGCCAGGTGGCTGATCCGGGCCTCGATGACGTGCATGCCGGCCTTGGCGAGGCGCTCCTGGACGTGGGTCTGGAGCATGGCGGACACCGCCGTCGGGCTGCCGCTCAGCGACTCCTCGCCACTCTGATGGGCGTCGTACGGGTAGGTCGTCGCCAACTGCCGGAGGGCCGCCTCGCTCTGGACCCGGACGAAATTCTCGTAGTCGTCGACCTCGAACAGCGCCTCGGCGGTGTCGACGACCTGCCAGACCACCACCGCCCCGATCTCGATCGGGTTGGAGTGGTTGTCGTTCACCTTGAGCTTGGTGGTCTCGAAGTTCCGGACCCGAAGCGAGATCTTGTTCTTGATGGCAAACGGGTTGGCGAACCACAGCCCCGGCTCCTTGACCGAGCCCGCGTACTTCCCGAACAGGGTCAACGCCTTGGCCTCGTTCGGATTGACCACGAAGACGCCGGCCAGGCCCAGGAGCGAGAGTACGAACAGGGCGACGCCGCCACCGATGAGCAGTGGCTGTTCATTCCGGCCGCCCGTGATCAGGACCCAGATCCCGGCGCCCGCCGCGCCGAGAAGCACCAGGATCATCAGGAGACCGTTGGTCGGTCGGACCGCTTGTTCCTTGAACATTGCCGCCTTTTCCGCTGAGGTGATACTACAATGATAGCACTTGGCTATCGGATGTCAAGGCGGCTCCTAACTCCTTCCAACGAAATCACCTCGGCCGGGCTCCAACGGTTCGACTCCACACGATCCGGGATCGTCTTCTGGCCGCACCGAGCTTGCCGTTCACCGACGCCGTGCCGCGCCCCCGAGCGCCTGCCGACATGGACGATGTAGCGCTCGCCGCCGCGGGCGACGCCGAGGCCTTCGAACGCCTCTATCGCCGCCATGTCGCCAAGGTGCATGCCCTGGCGCGGTGGCTGGTGGGGGGCAACGACGTCGACGACGCGGTCCAGGAAGTCTTCATCCGGGTCTGGCAGAAGCTCGGCACGTTCGCGGGGCAGAGCGCTTTCGGCACCTGGCTCCACCGGGTTGCGGTCAACGCGCTGCTGCGCCGGCGGGAGACGGCCGGCAAGCTCCGGGCTCGCCTCGTCGAGGACGAGGTGGCGCTCGGGGCGGCCATGGCGCCGGTTCGGCACCCCGATCTGCAGATGGCGATCGAACGGGCGGTGGATACGCTGCCGGCCGGGGCCCGGGAGGTGTTCGTGCTCCACGACATGGAAGGTTACAAACACGACGAGATCGCGGCGCTCCTGGGGATCGACCCGGGGACCTCGCGGTCGCAGTTGCACCGGGCGCGGATGTTGTTGCGCCGGGTTCTGGCATGACTGAGGAGGGTGGGATGCATTCCGAATGGACCGACCTGCTGTCGGAATACCTCGACGACGAACTCGACGCCGTCACCCGGCGGCGGGTGGAGCATCACCTCGCCGAGTGCCAATCGTGTGCGGCGGTGCTGAATGACCTTCGGCGGATCGTCGCGGTCGCGCCGGGCTATCAGGGTTCGAATCCGTCGACCGAGTTGTGGCCCGGGATCGCCGCGGGGATCGAGGCCCGGCGGGTGGTGACGCTGCCTCGCCGGACCGGGGCGCGGTGGCGGGAGCTGATCGCGGCCGGACTGCTGATGGCCGCGGCCGGGGCCGGCGCCACCTGGTACTGGGTCCGGGGCACGGTGCCCGCCGCCGGGCCGGTGGCCGAGCCGCCGGTGCTGACGGCCGCGACCCCGGCGGGACTCAACTCCGCCCGCTACGATGCCGCCGTCGCCGAACTCGAGGAAACGCTGGCGGCCAACCGGGCCCGCCTCGACACCGCCACGGTGCGGGTCCTCGAACAGAGCCTTCGGTCGATCGACCAGGCCATTGCCGAAGCGCGCGCCGCGATCCAACGCGACACGGCCAACGCGTATCTCAATGGCCAGATCGCGGTCAACATGCGGAAGAAGCTCAACGTCCTCCGCCTCGCGACTCGGGCGATCGCGTCGGAAACCTAACGAAACGGACGAGATCCATGCTCCATATACCTCTGATGTTGGCGGCGCTGGCCGCCGCCCAATCGCCTCGGTTCGACACCGATACCACGGTGTCGGTGTCCCAGGGGTCCCGTCTCCGGCTCCAGAACCAGGGCGGTGACATCACGATCCGGACCTGGGATCGGAGCCAGATCCGGATCCAGGCCGAACATTCGTCGCGGGCCTCGGTGCAGGTCGATACCCGGGGCCAGGCGGTCGAGATCTCCGCGCGGGGGCGCGGCATGGGGCTCGCCACGGTCGTCGACTATCAGTTGACCGTCCCGACCTGGATGGCGCTCGACGTCGGCGGGATGTACGCCGAGATCTCGATCGACGGCACGCGCGCCCCGGTCAAGGCGCAGACCCTCGAGGGGAACATCACCCTCAAGGGGGGCGCCGATCAGGTCACCCTCACCACGGTCAACGGCTTCATCGACGTGACCGGCGCCCGGGGTCGGGTCCACCTCAATTCGGTGTCCGAGGACGTGCGGGTGACCGATCTCGAAGGAGAGCTGATCGTCGAGGCGGTGGCGGGCGACGTCGACCTGCGGCGGATCTCGGCCCGGTCGGTCGACGCGCAGACCGTGAGCGGTGACGTGACCTTCGAGGGTCGGTTGGCCGATGGCGGGAGCTACCTCTTCACCAGCCACAGCGGCGACGTGACCCTGGCCGTGGCCGAGGGGAGCAACGCCACGATCAACGTGGCGTCGGCCAACGGCGACGTGTCGACCAGCTTCGACCTCCGGAGCGAGCGGCAGAGCCGCCGCCGCCAGAGCTATCGGCTCGGGAGCGGGAGCGCCACGGTCGACGTCGAGACCTACAGCGGTGATCTCAGTATCATCCGCCCGAGCGAACTCCGGCCGCGGCGGGAAGCCGACGCGGAACGGAAGGGCGAACGGGAGGATGACGCCGACGAGGAGCGGCTCGAGCGGCGGCTCGAGGCCAAGTTCAAGAAACTCGAGCGCGGGGAGCGGGACCACGACCGTCAGGGGGAGATCGAGCGATGAAGACGATGTGGATCGGCATGGTGGCGGTCGGCGCGGTGATCGGGACGCCGGCGCAGGCGCAGGACTTCGAGGTCAGACGGGAACTCGCGACCGGATCGCGGTTCGTCCTTCGCAACGTGATCGGCGATGTCCGGATCGAAGGCGGTTCGGGCCGGACGGTCGAGGTCACGGCCCGGAAGCAGGCGGGTCGGCACGGCGACCCCGACGACGTCGAGATCAAGGCCATCGAGTCCGATGGCGGCCTCGCCATCTGCGTCATCTATCCCGGCCAGCGGTCCCGCGGCGCCGATCGGGATGACCGCGACGATCGGGACGACGAGCGCAGCGATCGAGACGATCGGAGCTCGCGGAGCCGGTCGAGTCGCCGGAGCGCCGACCGTGACGATCCCTGCCGACGCGACGGCGGCTGGAGCAGCAACAACCGCAACGATACCTCGGTCGACTTCGTCGTGCGGCTGCCCGCCGGGCTCCGGGTCGACGCCAAGACGGTGTCAGGCGACGTGGTCGCGAGTGGCCTCCGGGGTCGTCTCGATCTCGGCACCGTGTCGGGCGACCTCGAGTTGACCGACGCCCAGGGTGAACTCCTCGACGCCCGGTCGGTGAGCGGCGACGTGACGCTGGAGCGGATTTCGGTGGTCGAGGTGTCCGCCGAGACGGTGAGCGGCGACGTGACCTTCGTCGGGGCGCTCGACGCCAAGGGCG
>JAEUJH010000829.1 GCA_016794825.1 Gemmatimonadota bacterium | reverse complement strand
TAACGGATTGTGCTTCAGCGGCGGGCGCCGCTCGGAGCTGAGCGGCCGCGCCATCCACCGATCAACATCGGGGCGCGGCCGCGACTTGTCAAACCGGAGCGTCGGGCGCCCGTCCGACTGCAAGCACGGGTTAGCCGACGCGCGGCGAGCCGCCGCTTTGCTTGAATCGCTCTTCGAACGTCGCGATCAGGAAGGTGGCGATCGTACCGGCGAGATTCGCGGCCAAGGTCGCGTGCCGCATCGTCGGCCTAGGTGTTCGCTTGCCCTTGCCATGGGCGTCCCCCAAGGCGTTCCTCATCGCGGCCATGCCATTCACAACCGAGAAACACCCGGATAGAATCTGCTTGAACACCTGTTCGTTGTGATCCTGCGGCCCGAGCTTCATCGACGTGGCCGCCAGTCCATAAAGCTTGGGCAGATCTTCCTCGTCGGCATACTCCACTTGGAGTTTGTCCAGCACATATTTGCAGGTCGACTCGAGCAGCGATCGAGAAGCCGTGATCGCCCCCTCGGGGTCAGTGTCCTTTCGAGCCTGAATCCTGGTCCAGGCTTCTGCCACCGCGGTCGACGTACAACCGTCGAGAAGCGGCTCAAGGGCACGAGCCGTTGGCAGCGTCGCGCCCTTGTCGATGACGTCAAACAATGGGGCGAGGGTAGACCAGATGAACTCCCGCCGGCCAGCGTAGGTGTCGGATTGGCTCTTGATGAATTGCCAGAACTGGCCGCCCCATCTGTTCTTGACGACCCATTCCGGGATGGTTCTCGTCAGCTCTGGCTCGGAAAGAAGGGCGTTGCGAGCTTCCGCCCAGATCGCATAGTCGACGGCCGCTCCGGTCGACAGGTCGATCGTCGTTTGCTGGAAGGACTCTACGACGGTCCGAAGGGCTTCGGCGCGCGGCTTCCGGGGCATGGCTCGAGGATAGGCGGGCTGGCAGGAAACCGAAAGTTGGGCGCGGCGGCTAACGACTTGGTTTTCAGCTGCGGCCGCCACCAAGATCCGAGCGGCCGCGCCATCCCCCGATTGAACATCGGGGCGCGGCCGCGACTTGGCAAGCCGGAACCCTGGGCGGCCGTCTGCCTGCAAAACCCGTGTTAGCCGGTCACGGAGGCGTGATCACGGCGCGGCACTACGTGCATCAGGACGTGCGGCCAGGAAGTGGTCCAACAGGCCCGTACGCTCGGCGAGGCCGCGCCACGCCGCCCATGCGGCCGAACTGCGGAGAACATTCTCGCGCATCAGATCAATCGTGTCGTCGCGGTGGCCGGAGACGAACAGGACGGCCGCGCGAGTGAGGTCCGTGCATGGCAGACCGCGCCGAGCGACGTCGTCCGGGCCAGTCACGGCGTCAAACCACGGTATGCCGAACCGGGTCATGGTCTCGCCGACCTCTCGCCCGACCACCGACGGATCGAGGCCCGCGCCCACCGCCCACCACCCGTCGCCGCCGCCGCGGGCCACGGTCGCCAGGCGGACCCGAACGGTGCAATCAACCTCGCGGGGCGGGTCGGCAAGTGGCGCTCCACGAAGGACGGCCTCGACTCCTGGGAGGTATATGCCCAGGTTGACGGTAAACCGACCGTCTTGGCCGGCGTTGGAACGTGATGCTTGAATGTTGACGGCGTCGGTGACGAGGCCGCGGCTTCGGTGGAAGTCGCGCGCGGTTCCGCGAAAGCCGGCGTCGCGGAGTGCGCCGAGGAGCCCAGCCTTGACGGCAAGGTCAATCGAATGCGCTACAGGACTCATCGGCGCACTGAACTCAGGTGATCCGGCTAACGCCTTGGAATTGAGCTGCGGAGCCGCGCAGCGGCTCCGTCAGTCTCCAATTCCTTGTTAGCTGGCAGCGCGGTCACGCGCCGCCTTCGAGCGCGAGAAGCCACGGCTCTTCTCCGACGATCGCGATGCGGGATCCATCTCGTCGGAGCTCAACAGCCCGAAGAATCTTGCGACCATGCGTTGACTCCAGCCAGGCGCGACTCGCAATCGGTCCAACGACTAGATAGTCGGTACGGCGGGTCACGGAGTCGCCAATTCGGCCGCCACGCTCGCTTACCGCCAGTTCGCATTCTCGACGCGTGCCATAGAGCATTCGACCAGTGAAGACGTACTCCATCCCGTCGAAGAGTATGGTGGGCGCTGGATCGTCGATTGGGAGGCGAGTGGAGAGGTTCATCGGCTCGTCATGGGTCTTGTCCTCCCCGGTGAGCCCCATCAGGAGCTCTTGAAGCTCCGTCCGCTCGTCGTCGTCAATCACGCCGTCCGCATAGATCCGCACGAGACGCTCGGTGAGGACGTTGCCTGGGTATCCGATCTGAGCGTCAGGGTGCCCGCCAAGCCAACGTTTGAGGCTAGCTGCCTCCCCATCGGAAACGACGCCGTCGCAGATCATACCTTTGCACAGACCGAGAAGTTCGGACACCAGGCGCCGCTCGCGCCGGTCCGCGAAGTAGGGCTCGGGGGGCTGTCCGTCCTCGTCGAGATGATCGCGCATGCGCTCTACGATAGCTCAAGGATCTCGGGGCTGCCAGCTAGAAGTTATGACTGGGCTGGCCCCCCGCGAACACGTGGGTTAACTCCCGCAGGTTCCCGGAGGCCAGAGCCACACGCGACAGCCCTACCGTCGCCCATACCACCCGGAGGACCAGCCCATGTCCAATATCTACGTCGG
>JAEUJH010000607.1 GCA_016794825.1 Gemmatimonadota bacterium | reverse complement strand
CCCGGGCGTGCCGGTCCCGCAATCGACAGCAAAGCCGTCGGGACTCGTGGGCCCCTGACCGGCCTGCTGCACCACGGCGGACGCGGGAATGCTGTCCAGATCGATGCCCCGGAAGCTCACCGACTGGTACCGCGCATCGAGCTTGAGCTTGTAGCCCTGGGCCAGGAGCGGCACCGGCCCGAGCCCCGCGGCAACCGCGGCCGCGAGGATCAGGGGACGGAGTCGACCGTGACGGGGCCGAATCATCGGTCGGCGTCCCGAAGGGTGGCCCGCAGCAGATGCGACCGATAGGCCTGGGGCGTCGCCTGGAAATGGCAGACCGTGCATTCCTTGGCCGGGTAGTGCTGTTCCTGCGGCTGGTGACACGTCAGGCAGAGCGGCCGGGTCGGCGTCAGCTCGGCCACGACCTTTTCGGTGTGGCAGGCGTCGCAGGCCTGGTGCGCCACGGCCGGCCGCGCGTGAGACGCTTTCCAGTCCAGCCCGGTGTGGCACGTCGCGCAGGCTGCCTTGGTGGCGTGATGGTCCTCATGGCAGTTCTGACAGGTCTTGACGGCCGTCTCGGGCGCCAGCGACACCGACGTCGTGTGACAGGTCACGCAAGCCACCGACTGGTGGGCCGGATGGGCAAACGGCACCGACCGGGTTCGCGGCGCCTTGTCGGGAACTGTCACCGTCACCGAGGCGGTCAGCAAACGCGTCAATTCGTCGGGCTGGTGGCAGGTGGCGCAGTCGTTGGTCTTGGGAGCCTGGTGATGGCAGATCTGGCAACCGCGGGGCCGCTCGAAGGTCAGGCGTCCGTGGCGTACGTTCGAGGTATGGCAGGTCAGGCAGGTGAGGCGGCGGTGTTTCGGATGGGGGAACGAGTCGGCGACCGACGATGCAACCGGGGCCCGGCGCGGCGGCGGCGTGGGCCACCCCCACCCCAGGAACCCGGTGATCGGCTCGTCGGCGGCCGGCGCGTCGGCGGCGTCCGCCTCGCGCTTCAGCGCCCGCGTGGTATCGAAGGGAGCCGGCGGAGAAAGCCGCCGACCCGAAACGGCCGCCTTCCGAACGTTGTCGTGACAGGTCTGACAGTCGCTCGGATCGACCTTGGCCGAGTGCGGCTGATGGCAGACGATGCACTCCTGGCCCACCTTCCGGTGCGCCACCCCGACGTGGAACGGCTCGTTCCGCCAGTTGTCGTGACAGCCGGCCGTCGTGCAGGTCTTGGCCGCCTCCGTCGACGACGACTGCTTGTGCGGATCGTGGCACATCCCGCAGGTGCCGTTGTGGGGGTCCCGATCCGGATCGAAGCTGGTCAGGACCGCTCGCATCTCATGACACGAGAGGCACTGCTTGTTGGTCGGGACGAGGGTACCCGCGGCTGAGTCGCGGGTAGCCAGTTTGGGTACGTCGGCCGTGAACTGGTGGCAGGTCACGCAGTGGAGCGAAGTCTGCTCGGCCATCTTGCCGAGCTTGATCTCCACCGACTCGTGACAGCCCTCCTGCATGCAGGTCTTCGATACCGGGACGAACTTGTGGACTTCCTGCCCGTGGCAGGTGACGCACTGGACGTCCTTGAGCGCGGTGGAGTCCGACTCGAGATGGACCCGGTGACCGGCCGTGGTGACGATTCGCTGCCACTTTTCCCGCTGATCCGCCCCGTTGATGTGGCATTCCGCGCACCGGGCGGTGGGGACCTTGGCGTGGGCCCCGATCTTCTCCGGCCGCTCGGCCACCCAGAGCACCAGCTGCCGGGTGCTCGCGTAGATCGACTGCTGGTGGCAGGCGTGGCATTCGAGGGAATCGTGCTTGCCGGCCTTGGCCTGGAACGCCCCGAAGGGCTGGCTCATGACGTGGCAGCCGGTGCAGAACCCGTTGTCGTGCTGCATGTAGTTCCAG
>JAEUJH010000600.1 GCA_016794825.1 Gemmatimonadota bacterium | reverse complement strand
CCGCTCCGAGTGATGGTGACGTCGACCGTGGTCGACCCGCCCTGGGCCATCGACGCGGAACTGGCCGAGAGGCTGATCGCGATGGCGGGGGTGGGGCCGGGCTGGGTGCCCCCGTCGCCGGTGCTGGAGCAGGCGGCGAGGAGGAGGAGCAGGGCGGAAACGAGCGGTCGCATGGGGGCCTCGGGTTCGGGACCGGACCGCCCGAAGCGGCCCGTTACGGTGCTATTCGGAATCCGGGGCCGCCAGCCGTCATCGGGGCCGGCAACCCTTTGCCGACTGGCGCTGTCTCACGAATCGACCCCCCGCGAGGACTCCCGATGCGTGTACCCGCCTGGCTCTCCGGCCTTGGAGACGACATCCGCCGTGCCCGGCGCCAAATGGTCGCCACGCCCTGGTTCACCGCCATCGCCGTCGGCACCATCGGGCTCGGCATCGGGGCCAACACGGCCATCTACAGCGTGGTCGACGCCGTGCTGCTCGAGCCCCTTCCTTATCATCAGCCCGACCGCCTGGTGGTGGTGCTGCAGCGCGCCGCCAGCCCGGTATCGCCGGCCAACCTGACCGAATGGCGCGCGGCCGCCACCAGCTACGAGGGCCTGGCGGCCGCCGAGCTGTGGGCCACGACCCTGACCGGCGTCGACGAGCCGGAACGGATCGCCGCGGTCCGGGTGACCCCCGATCTCTTCCCCCTCCTCGGCGTCCGGCCCGCGCTCGGCCGCCTGTTCGGCCCGGAGGACGAGGCCGCCGACCAGGCCGTGATCCTGAGCGACCGGCTCTGGCGGCGCCGATTCGGCGCCGACCCGGCCATCGTCGGGCGGACGATCCAGCTCAACGGCCACGCCATGCGGGTGGCCGGGGTGATGGGACCCGAGTTCCGGTTCCCGCCCTTCTGGGCCACGGGCGCCGAACTGTGGGCGCCGCTCCCACTGGCGGCCCGGGCCAGCAGCCGGTCGGAGAGCATCCGAGTGTTCGGCCGGCTCAAACCCGCGGTGTCGCTCGAGCGGGCCCGGTCGGAGATGGCGACCATCACCCGAAGGCTCGAGGCCGAGTCGCCCGGTACCAACGCCGGCATCGAAGTGACGTCCCTGACGGAACGCGTGGTCGGCAAGGTCCGGCCGGCGCTGCTGCTCCTGGCCGGCGCGGTCGGGTTCGTGCTGCTGATCGCCTGCGCCAACGTGGCCCATCTGCTGATGGCCCGGGCCGCCACCCGGCGGCGGGAGGTGGCGGTGCGGGCCGCGCTGGGCGCCAGCCGGGCCCGCCTGGCCCGTCAACTCCTGGTCGAGAGCGGCCTCCTCGCCGCGTTAGGCGGACTCCTCGGACTCGGCCTGGCCGAGGCCGCGGTCCGGGCTCTGGCGGTGGTGGGGCCGGGTTCGATTCCGCGGCTCGGTCTGGTGCGGCTCGACGGCTCGGTGCTGGCCTTTACGGCGGCCCTGGCGATGCTGACCGGCCTGATCTTCGGGGTGACGCCCGCGCTGGCGGGATCGAAGGTGGACCTGACGACGGCGCTCAGGTCGACCGGCGCCCGGGGCGCCACCGGCGATGCCCGCCAGGGACGGTGGCGTGACGGCCTGGTCGGCTCGCAGTTCGCGCTGGCCGTGGTGCTCCTGATTGGCGCGGGCCTCGCCATCCGGAGCTTCGTCGCCCGGATGTCGATCGACGCCGGGTTCGAGCCGGCGGGTGTCACCACGATGGTGGTGTCGGTGGCGGGAGCCCGGGTCGGCGAGGCCGAGCGGCGGGCGGATTTCTATCGA
>JAEUJH010000680.1 GCA_016794825.1 Gemmatimonadota bacterium | reverse complement strand
GATGACGACGGCCCGCACCGTCGGATGCTCGAACCGGAGGCGCTGGACCGCGTCGGCCAGTTCGATGTCGACGCCCAGGTCGTAGGAGTTGAGCTTGAGTTCGTAGCCCGGAAAGAGCCCGCCGTTCTCCTGGACCTTCATGGTCAGGAAGCCGAGGGGGCCGTCGACCTCGAGGCGCCAGTGCCGGTAGCGATCCGGATGGGTCTGGAAGTCGATCGGGGCGCGGACCGCGGTGGCGACGTCAGCCGACATGCGCGGCCCTTTCTTCGAACGTGCGGAACAGGGTGGTGACGAAACCGGCCACCGCGGCCAGCGTCTCGGCCGGCCGTTCGACGTGGGGGGCGTGACCGGTGCCGGGGAGCAGGGTCACGTCGACGGGACAGTAGGCCTCCTCGCGCGCCGCCTCGATCTGCGCCCCGGTACCATACTGGTCGTCGCTGCCCTGAACGATCAGGATCGGGACCCGGATGTACCCGATCGACTCGCGAATGTCCCAGCTCCGGAAGCCGGGATCGAGCCACGCGTCGCACCAGCCACGGAACGCGACGTCGACGTTGGCGCCGTGATGCCGGGCCAGCCGGGCGCGGAGGTCGCCGGTCTGGTAGGCCGCGCGCGCCCGCTCGATGCTCCGGATGCTGACGTCCTCGACGAAGAAATGCGGGGCGATCAGGGCCAGACCCCGAACCCGGAAGTCCTCGATCCCGCCGGCGTAGATCGTGGCGATCGACGCGCCGTCGCTGTGGCCGAGCAGGACGCCGCGCTGGAATCCGATCCGATCGAGCAGCGCCGGCAGCACGGTCAGCGCCTCGTCGTGCATGTAGCTGAGCGGTCGCGGCAGCGGCACGGGATCGGACCCGCCGTAGCCGGCGCGCGAGTACAGGAACACGCCACAGCCCGTGGCCTCCGCCAGCGCCTCGGGCCAGGCGCCCCACTGGCCGATGCTGCCAAGCCCCTCGTGCAGCATCACGATCGTCGGGGCGGCGTCGGGCCCCGGACCGATCCATCGGGTCTCGAGACCCACGCCGCCCACCTCGAGGCGCGTTGCGTTCCCCGCCATCGTCATCGTCTCTTCCGGGGCGCCGCCCCATTCACGATCAGTTCCAGCATCTCGGCCGCCACCGCCTCGACCGGCCCATCCTTGGACGTCTGATACCACATGAAGGCCCAGTTGAGCATCCCGAACACGAACAGGGTGACGTGCCGGTCATGCCCCCGGGGCTTCCGTTCGCGCCGGCCCGTCAGGTCGGCGATCACGTCGGCCACCAGCCGGAAATAGCGGCGCCGCACCACCAGGACGCGGTCGTAGAAGTCTCCCTTGAGCGACTCCAGCTCGAAGGTGCAGATCTTCATTTCGTTCGGGTGACGGGCAAAGAAGGCCAGGTGCCCGACCAGGAGCCGGTGGAGCCGGTCTTCCGCGCTGCCCGGCTGCTCCGCCACCCGTTCCTGCTCCGCCAGCAGCGCGGTGAAGGTCCGGTGCTGGATCTGGAAGAGGAGGTCGTCCTTGCTGGCGAAGTAGTAGTACATCCCGCCGAGACTGACTTCGAGCCGCCGCCCGACGTCGCGGATGGCGGTGGCTTCGAACCCCTTTTCGGCAATCAGCGCCGCCGCGGCAGCCAGGAGCGTGTCCGCCTTCTGGAGCGTGGCGTCGCGGCTCTGCTTCCGCGGGCGAGTCAACACGCTGGTGGCGGCCACGATCGACCCCCGGGCAAGGTGCACCGCATGGCGCGGCGACGTGATTTCGAACGATCGTTCGAATTACAACGTACCGACCGGCGCGGACCCCGTCAAGCGCGGATTTGCCCCCGCGCCGGAACCCGATCCGCGGTCATCGGCGCCCTTGACGGCCCCCGGCGGCGACGTATCGTTGGCCGGTCCCCACCCGCCGGATCCGATGACCGAACCTCGCGTCGATTCGACCCTGTTCGCGCCTCCACTCGTTGCCGTCGAACGGCGGTCCGCGGGCGAGATCCGGCTCCAGTCGCCCGTGCCGCTCGGCGAGTACGAGGGCGCCATCGGCGCCGATCTCGAGCGGTGGGCCGAGTCGGCGCCGGATCGACCCTTTCTCCAGGAGCGCGGACCGGAGGGCGGCTGGCGCGGCCCGACCTATCGCGAAGCTCGCGATCAGGTCCACCGGCTCGCCACCGGACTGCTCCAGCTCGGCGTCGGGCCCGAGCGGCCGGTCCTGATCCTGTCCGACAACGGCGTCGATCACGGATTGCTGACCCTGGCCGCCATGCACGTCGGCGTGCCGGTGGCGCCGGTCTCGCCGGCGTACTCGCTCCTGTCCCGCGACTTCGCCAAGCTCCGCCGGATCGTGGCGCTCACCGATCCGGGGGCGATCTACGTCGCGGATCACGAGCGGTTCGGGCCGGCCCTCGGGGCCATCGCGGCGGAACATCGGGGCGTCGTGATCTCGGGCACCGCGCGCGACGGCCAGGACGGACTCCGGTCGCTGGCCGGATTGGGAGCGGCGCTCGATCGGGCCGCGGTGGTCCGGGCCTTCGATCAGGTCGGGGCGGACACGGTCGCCAAGCTGCTGTTCACCTCGGGGTCCACGGGCGAACCCAAGGCCGTCCTCACCACGCAGGGCATGCTGACCGCCAACCAGCGGGCCAAGGCCCTGGTCTGGCCGTTCCTGGCCGAGGAGCCGCCGGTCATCGTCGACTGGCTCCCGTGGTCACACACGTTCGGGGCCAACCACAACTTCAACCTGGTGCTCCGCCACGGCGGCACGCTCCACATCGACGGCGGCCGCCCGATGCCGCACCTCGTGGCCCAGACGCTGGCCAACCTCCGCGAGGTAGCGCCGACCATCTATTTCAACGTGCCGCGGGGCTACGATCTGCTGGTCGCCGCGCTCCGGGACGATGAGGTGCTAAGGCGGAACTTCTTCCGCCGGCTCAGGGTGATCTTCTCCGCCGCCGCGGCCCTGCCCCGCCATCTCTGGGACGCGCTCCTCGAGATGGGCCGGAGCACCACCGGCGCGCCCGTGCCGCTGGTGTCCGCCTGGGGTTCGACCGAAACGGCCCCGCTGGCCACGGACTGTCATTTCCAGGCCGACCAGTCGGGCGTCATCGGCCTCCCGGTGCCGGGCACCGAACTCCGGCTGGTGCCGAACGGCCCCAAGCTCGAGGTCCGGGTCCGGGGGCCTAACGTCACGCCCGGATACTGGCGCCGGCCCGACCTGACCGCGGCGGCGTTCGACGAGGAAGGTTTCTACCGGATCGGCGACGCGGTCCGATTCGTCGACCCCGATCGGCCGGAACGGGGACTCCTGTTCGACGGCCGG
>JAEUJH010000673.1 GCA_016794825.1 Gemmatimonadota bacterium | reverse complement strand
GTGGCGCCCTTGTGGGCCACCGGCGTGGCCATCGCGATGGCGTCGGTCCAGTTGTGGCCCGGGAGCCCCGGGATGTTGGACGGGAACCGGAGCGTCACCGACGGGACCGTCCAGGTCACGTCGCCGATGTCGTCGGAGCCGCCGCCGCGCATGTCCTCCAGCTTCGGGGGCCGCGGGAGGGAATCGGTCACCACGGTGTCGAGCCCCCGGGCGGTGACCTTCATCTCGGCCTGCAGCGCCTTGGCGAAGGCCACGTCCTCCGCCGACCACTTCGGCATCCCGACCGCCCGGATGTTGGAGAACATCGCCTCGGCAATCGGACGGCTGTGGTGCTGGGGCCAGGCCGAGCCGAGCACGCGGGTCGGCCCGAGCGTGGTGCCCGTCATCATCGCCGCCCCGGCGGCGATCGAGTCGCCGATGGCCCAGAGGCCCCGGATGCTGGGATAGTCCAGTTCCCGGAAGTAGTACCAGACCGAGGCGGTCTGGGGAACGACGTTAGGCTGGTCGCCGCCGTTGGTGACGACATAGTGCGACCGGTGCGGCAGGCGGAGGTGCTCCCGCCGGAAGTTCCACCCGACGTTCATCAGTTCGACGGCGTCGAGCGCGCTCCGGCCCCGCCACGGCGCGCCGGCCGAATGGGCCGACGTTCCCCGGAAGGTGTACTCGACCGACACCAGACCGGTGCCTTCGGGCTGACCCCAGTTGACCAGGAGCGCGCTCGAGACGTGGCTGAAGAAATTGACGTCGACGTCGCGGAAGAGGCCGGCTCGAACGAAGTAGGCCTTGGTCCCGATCTGCTCCTCCGCGACGCCCGGCCAGAGCTTGAGGGTGCCGGGGATCTTCTCGCGCTCCATCAGTCGCTTGACCGCCAGCGCCGCCGTGATGTTGACGCCCTGCCCGGCGTTGTGCCCCTCGCCGTGGCCCGGGCCGCCCGGCACCATCGGCGACCGACACGCCACGCCGGGGAACTGCGAGGCCTGCGGAATCCCGTCGATGTCGGAGCCGAGCGCGATGACCGGCTTGCCCGAACCCCAGGTGGCCACCCAGGCGGTCGGGATGCCGGCGTAGTTCTCCTCGACGGTAAATCCCTCTTTCCGGAGCAGAGCGATCAGGTACTTCGAGGTCTCGACTTCCTGGAAGCCGAGTTCGCCGTAGCTGAAGATCTGGTCGACCACTTCCTGGGTGAACTTGGCCCGGCCCTCGACGTCGGCGACCACTTCCTTCTTGAGCCGGTCGAGCCGCGGGTCGGGCTTGGCGGCCGACTTGCCTTGCGCCAGGGCCGGAGCGGTCAGGGCGCCGAACCAGAGGGCCGCGAGGACGATCACTCGCATCGGAACACTCCTCGAAATCAGGGCGTGGCCTTGGCGCCGCAACTGCCTTCGGCGGCGCGCACGGTCGGATACTTGATCCCCAACTGGGCGAGATAGGTCGGATACCGGGTGGCGTCGTAGTAGTACGGCCGCATCTGCTCCCGGAACCGCGCCTGGATCTGTTGGTTGAGTTCGATGGCCGGCTTGTCCTCGGCCCGGACGAACGGCTCGTACTTGACGGTCTTCGTCTGGACGTTGCGATAGTAGTCCCAGGCGTCGGCCACCAGCTTCGGCGTGGTGAGGACGTCCACCATCGTGAGTGCCAGGGCCTTGGCCCCGGCGGTCGAGCCCTTGTGGGCAATCGGCGTCGCCATCGCGATCGCGTCGGCCCAGTTGTGCCCCGGGGTCCCGGGCACGTTGGCCGGGTAGAAGAGCTGCACCGTCGGGACGGCCCACGACACGTCGCCGATGTCGTCGGACCCGCCGCCCTTCCGCTCGCTGTCCTTCGGCGGTTCGTCGAGTCCGCGGGCCACGGTATCGAGGCCCTGCTGGGTCACCTTGAGTTCCTTCTG
>JAEUJH010000671.1 GCA_016794825.1 Gemmatimonadota bacterium | reverse complement strand
TCAATCTGATCGGCAACCGGACCGTGACGCTTCCGCCCGCCCTGCCGGTCCCGACGGTGACGGTGCTGGCCGGCCCGTTCCGCCGCCTCCAGGCCACCACCACGATCTCGGCGGAGTACGATAGCCACACCCAATTCGCGTTCTGGCAGGGCGTCGGGCAGCTGCCGATGACGATGCTGGCCACGGCCGGCTGGATCGGCGGCACGGCGGTGACACTCACTTTCCCCGACCTGAGCGGGGTGGCGGGGTGGAACGCGGCCTGGGCTCCGCCGGCGGGTGCCACCGGAAGCTGGAACATGATGACCGTTGGCAAGACGATGGGGTTTGCGGGCAACCTCTGCGTCGAAGGCGGGGCGACGAAGACCGCGATGCGGAACGGGACCCACTGATCGGAGCGGCCTACCCCGGGGGCGCTGGCCTCACTCGACTTGGAGCCAGCGCCCCCGACTCCAACTCCAGGTGTCCCTGAAGCCAGTCGAGACCCGACCGTCGAAGGCGCCGCCGCCGTAGAGGAGGGTTCGTGCGGTGACGGGATCGTGAACCATGACGTGACCGCTCCGAGGCGACGGGCCGGGGCCGTCGACCTGAGTCCAGCGGGTGCCGTCCCACGTCCAGGTATCGCCCAGGGGCTCGGCGGGCCGGCCCGTCCGGAGTCCGCCAAAGAGGACGACGACCCCCGCTTGGCGGTCGAACGTCATCCGGTGATGGCTCCGGCGCGGCGGTCCAGTCTGGCTCAACTCGCGCCAGGCGCGGCCGTCCCAGGCCCAGGTGTCGCCGTGCACGCGGTAGCCCTGGCCCATTCCGCCGAACAGCACCACTTGGCGTCGGACGGCGTCATACGCGAGCGCGAAGTGGGCCCGCCCGCCGGGCCCCGGGAGCGGCGGCACCACGCGATGCCAGCGTTCGCCGTCCCACTCCCACACGTCGGTGGCGAGGGAGTCGTTGCGGTCGGCCCCGCCCACCATGACGACTCGACCGCGGGCCTCGTCGAAGACCATCGCATGGTGATCGCGCGGGCCCGGACCGACATCGGCGGCGCGGCGCCACGCGGTCCGATCCCACTCCCAGGTATCGTCGCGCCGATCTTCCCGGTTGCCGAGGCCGATGCCGCCATGGAGGACGAGCCGGCCGCGCGCGAGGTCGAAGGCCGCGGCGCCAAGTTCGCGCGCGGGCGGTCCCGAATCGGTGACGAGACGCCAGGTACCGTCGACGAGTTCCCAGAGGGATTCGCGTCCGGTGGCCCGAGAGGGTACCAGCAGCACGGGGCGACCGAGGCGGGCATCGAACAGGAGGTGACTCGCCGGGCCCGGACCGCGCTGCCCCGCGACGGGCAACGGGTCGAACCGCGCTGGAAACGGCGGCCCTCCGGCCACGAGCGGTAGCACGACCACGAGGATCCAGGCTTTCACGGCAAACTCCGCGGGGAAGCGACCCGGACCGCCCGAGTCTCTCTACCCTACGCCCGCCACCGAAGGGAAGTTTGGCGCGATCGCTCCGATCCGGCCGGTTGGCCGCCGGTCGGGGATCGCCGTGACACCTTTTCGGGCCGGCTTCGTAGGGGGGCCGCCCCTTTTCGGAGCCGGACCATCTTGAAGCCCGTTCTTGGCGTTGCCGCCACCGGTGTGCTCGCCCTGTTGTTCTGGAAGATCGCGGTGGTGTTTCTGCTTCCGTTCCTCGGGATCGCGATCGGCCTCGCGTTCCTGGCCGTCAAGGTCATCGTCATCGGGGCCATGATTGCCTTCGCCATCTGGGTGGCCCGGCGCTGGTCGCGGAGCGAGGGAACTCCGGCCTAGCAACGCCGACGTCCGCCCGTCTCATCGGGCGGGGGCGGGCGGGGGCGGGCGGGATCGTGTGGGGCCTGCTCCGCCGGCCCGAATGCCTATTTGTGTAGTGCACTACACAAATAGGGTCGGCGGCTGGCGAGCCGGGCCTAGCATCCTCCCGATCGAGACGCCGCCGGCCCCACACGACCACCGAGAACGACGGTGCCCGCGGCGTGGTTCCCGCAAAGATCCACCGTTGCCGCTCGGCCCGGAGGCCGCGAGGGCTCAGGAGAGGGACGGCGCCGAGGCCCGTCGGATTTCGCGCACCGCGAGCACCGCCGAGAACGCCGCGGCAATCCCGAGCGAAAACAGGACCAGCACGAACGCCAGCCCTCCGTCGCCCCGGGCAATCTCAGCGATCCGGGGGACCTTGAGATGAAGCGCCGGGAGCGCGGTGGCGAGGAGACAGAACACCAGCTGCACCCACTTCCCCACCCGTCCATCGCGCATGATGGTGGCGGCCAGGAGCCACAGCAGCGATAGTGCCACGCCCCCGTAACTCTGCAGCCCCACCCGATCGATCCCGAGGGCCACATCCTGGGCCCAATGGATGACGAACAGGGCGTTGGCGAGGACCGAAGTTCCCGTCAGGACGGCGCGCTCGTTCATATCGACTCCTTCGTGGCCAGCCTGACTCGTCATGGTCACCCCCCCTCGCCCAGACCGCGAAGTGCCGCCAACGGATCGACGCCGGCCGCGCGCCGCGCCGGCAGCCACGACGCGACCGCCGCGACCGTCACCACGGCCAGCGCGACCGCCGTCGCGACCGCCACCGTGTTGGTCGGCGGCACCCCGGCGACCGATGCCACGATCCGGAGCACGGCCGCGCTAAGGGGAAGGCCGAGGAGCAGTCCCGCCAGGCTGGCCCGCACTCCGGTGGCGAAGAACAGCGCCACCACCTGCCGCGGCCGCGCCCCCAGCGCCACTCGGACGCCGATCTCGCGCCGCCGCTGACTCACCGCCAGCGCGACCACGGCATACAACCCGATCGCCGCGAGGACCAGCGCGACCATCCCGCCCGCCGCCGCCGCCCCCGCCGCCTCGACCACTTCCGATCGGGCTTCCCGGTCGATCTCGGCCAGGGTCCGGATCTCGCGAACCGGCGTCATGGGCGCCTCGGCCTGGGCCACGGCTCGAATCCGGGCCACCATCGCCGCCGCGGGGCCCTGGGTTCGGACCAGCACGGCATCGGGACCGGGAAGCGGGATCGCCAGCGGTCCGCCCATTGGCGTGTACACCCTCACCTCCGCCCCTTGATCGCTGGCCCCGACCTCGGTCGCCGCCACCACCCCGACGATCTCGACGGCGCCGGTCGGCCGGCTCGGATCGGTCCCGAACGTCGTCAGCCGCCGGCCGATCGGATCGGCGCTCCCGAACACCGCCTCCGCCAGGTCGCTCGCGATCACCACCGGGGGCGTGGCGGCCAGGGTATCTGCCGCGACGAACTCGCGACCCCGAAGGAGCCGGTGATCCATCCCGGCGAAGTAGCCGGGAGGTACCTGGTGGGTTCTGGCCTTGAACCGCATTCCCCGAACTCGGGCCGAGGACGGGGCCTCGAGCCCCAGGACCCGATAGCCCGTCACCTGCGGGATCACGGCCACGACGCCCGGCAGCGTCGCCAGCCGCTCGATGACCGCGGGGATCCGCTGCTCCCGCTGGCTGGCGGCGGAAAAGGTATCGAACGTCGCCAGCGCCACCCGATCGCCCAGGGCCTGGGAGCCGCGGTCGCCTGCCCGGGACACGATCGCGATCGTCATCGCGAGACCGATGAGCAACGGCTGGGTCAGCGCGACCTGGGAGACCACCAGCGCTCGCTGGAGCCGGGCCTTGACCAATCCGGTCGCCGCCGAGTCCCGGAGCACACCCGACACGGCACTCCGGGTGGCGTGCAGCGCCGGGGAAAGCCCGCAGAGCACGGCGGCCCCGAGCGCGACGACCGTCGTGGCGACGGCCGTGAGCCAGGTCGGATCGACGTCGACGTCGACGATCGCGTCGCGGAGGCCGCGGGCGATCAGGGCGAAGAGGCCCAGCCCGGCCGCGCCCGCGACGACCGCGAGGAGCCCGGTCTCGGCGAGGAGCTGCCCCACGATCCGGCGCCGCGACGCGCCGAGAGCCAGCCGGGTGGCGATCTCGTGGCGCCGGGTCATCGCCGCGCCAACCAGCAGCGAACTCACGGTGGTGGTGCAGACCAGGAGGATCAGGGCCACGACGACGGCCACCACGCCGACCGTCACTCCGCTCGACGTGGGCCCGACCCGCACGTCGCCGCGGAGCGAAACCACGTCGGCGCCGACCCGCGGTTGCCCACCTGGCGGACCCTCGGCCCGCGGCCGCGCCGCGGCCGCTCGGGCGGCGACCACTTCGACCGCCGGGAGGGCCTCGCGGACCGAGCCGCCGGGGCGGAGCCGGGCCACCGCCGAGAACGCCGAGTCGGACCCGTTCTCGAACGCCTCGCGGTTCAGCCGGTCGACCACCGGCCAGGCGGACACCGGGAGCCACAGGGTCTGGGTCATTCCCCCGCGCAGCGCGGCGATGAACCGAACGGGCGCCACGCCGACGATCGTCACGGTCACGCCGTTGAGGCGGATCGCGCGGCCGACGGCGGCCTCCGGAACGCCGAACAACTCGGCTGCATAACGGCGCCCGATCACGGCGGTCAGCTCCGGCACCGCGCGCTCGGCGACGCCGGTCTGCCCGAACCCGACCCCGGGCCCGAGCGCGAGGCCGAGCGTCCGAAAGAAGTTCGGGGTGACGAACTGCGCCAGCGCCGTGCCCGGCTCGCGCCCGGTCACCTCGGCCACGACGATGGCACTGGCCCAGCCCGCCACCTCGGCGAAGACCGGGAGCCGGGCGTACTCCAGCAGCTCCGAGTACGAGAGGCCGCGCGGATGCCGGGAGCCATCGCTCGACTGGATGCCCCGAATGGCGACCAGCGACGGATCGGCGGGGACCCCCGGCGCGGGACGGGCGAGGATCCCGGCCACGACCGAAAAGGCCGCGGCACTCAACCCGATCCCGAGCGTCAGCGTCAGGGTGATCGTGGCCGTGAGTGCGGGCGTCCGGGCGTAATGACGGACCGCGTGGCGGAGGTCGCCGCCGAGGCCGGCGATCCACCGCGCTCCGCGAGCATCCCGCGCCTCCTCCTGCACCGCGGCCACCGAGCCGAACTCGCGCCGGGCCGCCCGGCGGGCGTCCGCCTCCGACAGGCCCCGAGCCCGGAACCGTTCGGTGGCCCGGGCCAGGTGCTCGCCGATCTCGTCCGCCATCTCACGCTCGAGGCGGGCGCGTCGGAACACGGCCCGGAGCCGGTGCCGGACCTGGCCGAAGAGGCTCACCCGGTCACCCTGAGGATGGCCGACAGCGCCCCGGCAAATCGGCTCCACTCCTCCCGCTGTTCCGCCAGCGCCTTCCGGCCCGCGGCGGTCAGCGAGTAGACCTTGACCCGCCGGCCGGTCTTCGACTCCTGCCAGGCCGCCCGGATCAGGTCGCGCCCCTCGAGCCGATAGAGCGCGGGATAGAGCGATCCGGCGTTGACCGTGAGGACGTCGCGCGAAAGGGCCTCGATCCGCTGGGCCAGTTCATACCCGTTGGTCGGCTCGGCCCGCAGCAGCTGGAGGACGATGAGATCGAGGGTGCCCGGGAGCAGCGAGGGCGTCTTGGGCGGCATGGCAATCACTAGTCTGTCGAGTGATGGAGCAAGCTATCCCGCTCACCACTAGACCGTCAAGTGATCTCCACGCGGGACGTCGCCCGGGGGCCGCCGCGGAGGCATTGACCTCTACCGGGTGGCGTAGTCCCTCCGCCAGGCAGGGGCCGCTGTGGGCCGGCTCGCCCGGTCCGACTGCCTATTTGTGTAGTGCGCTACACAAATAGCGTCGGCGGCCCAACGAGATCGGCCTCGCACCCGGCCGAGCGAAGCGGATCGGGACCGCAACCGGCCGTTCAGGAATGGGCCGACCGCCGCCGGAGTGCCACGCCGAGGACCACCGTCAGCAGCAGCGTGGCCACCAGCGCCGCCACCTGACGATGGCCGCCCTCGAGCAGCCGCGCCGCGATCCCATCGGTGTTGTTGGAGCGATTGAAGATGGTGTGCGCCACGCCGACGGCCAGGAGGCTTCCCCCGGTGCCGCGCATGACCAGCCCGAAGTACGACCGGACCACGATCGCCAGAACCGAGAGCAGCGCAAAGCCCGCCAGAAGCTGGAGCGGCGCGGTGACGCCGTTGATGACCTGGAGCGGCACGTGAATGGCCGCGAACGGAATGGCGGTCAGGGCCGCCGCCACGTAGAGATGGTGCCGCTGCTCCAGTCGGGTCTGCATGAAGCCCGCCCAGGACGCCTCCTCCCACAGGTTGACCAGCAGGAAGCCGAGCAGGAAGCCGCCCAGTTCGTCGGCCAGACCGTCGAGGCCCAGGGGGAGCAGCCGGTCGCCGAGGAGCAGGGCCAGCGCCACGGTCAGGGCCGGAAGCGCCAGCAGCACCAGCGCCCACCACCCCGCCCCGATCCGCCAGATGGCCATCCGGCGGAACAGCGCGGCCACCGCCAGGCGGCCCCCCTCGAGGGCGGTGACGATGACGGCGGCCGGCAGAAGGGCGCCCAGCGTGAGGAGCAGCGCCGCGGCCCGCTCGGCGTCGAGGCCGACGGCGGCCGGGAGCGACCCGCCGGGAATGACCCCGCGAGCCGCCAACACCGGGAGTGACATGAGCGGCACCCCGAGCCCGAAGACGAGCAGGAGGTAGAGGGTGACGGGATGACGGCGAGCGAACTGGCGGAGCGGCGACCCGGTCTCGGTGGCGACCGTCGCGGAGGCGGAGGTTGGCATGGCGCGCTCCTACGGGAAAGACCGGCCCTGGGGTTCAACCGCCGGTTATGGACGCGGCAACCCGACGCTCTCGCCGGGCCCGGAGCGCCCGGTACGCCCGGACGGTGGCCCGGCCGCGGCGGTAACCGAGTAGACCTTGACCCGCCGGCCGGTGCTGGACTCCTGGCAAGAGGCCCGGATGAAATCGCGCCATCGTCCGCGGGCAGTGACCGCCGTCACTGACTTCCGGGAAGGAACTGGCCATCGTGCACCGATCTCGTAGCCCCGGGCCGATCATGGTCGGACACCGTCTGCTTCCGCTCGCCGCCGTCGCGTTGCTCACCATCCGCGCCGGACCCTTGACCGCGCAGGTGGTGACCGTCCGAACCGTTCCGCTGCCGCGGTGGCAGCAGTTCGACCGGCTGCCCTCCAACACCAGGGCCATGGGCGGCATTCGGGTGGCCGTCGACGACTCGCTTGGCGACCCGTTCGTCAATCCAGCCAAGGGAGCCCATCTGGCCGGGGCCCGCCTCATCACCTCCCCGTCGGTATACCACACCAACATCAATCCCGAAACCGGGACCAGCCTGCCGATCGGCCTGACGGCCAAGGTGGGGTCGTGGTTCGGCGCGGCGGCGTTCAGTTGGCAGAACGTGAAGTTGACGCAGCGGTTCCTTCCGACGACCTGCCCCGGATGCGACCTCCTGGGCGATCCGCGAATCCCGCCTCCGAATCCGACGAACGAGTCCGGACAGATCGCGATCGGGCGGCGGCTCGCCGGCGCCGGGCTCTCGCTCGGAGCGAGCGTGGGATGGCAGACCCTGGGCTGGGCCCAGGGACTGCAGTCCCTCTACGCCACTGGCGCACGGATCGAGCACGACGGCTCGGCGACGGACTTCCGGGTCGGAGCCGTTAAGACATTGACCGGCGGGCGGTCGCTCTCCGCGCTGCTTCTCCACCAGCGGTACGCCGCGACCCACGACGTGCTGTTCCTCGACCAGGCGGTGGAAACCAACCCCTGGCGTGTCACGACGACCGGACGACTCGGCCACAGCCGGGACCAGCAACGGCTCTGGGGCGCTCACGTCGAGTATCGCTGGCCCCTGCAGACACCGGGCTGGCAGGCGGGAGTGATCGGCACCGCCAACATCGCGTCCCACCCCAAGCTCCCGGACTATGTCCTGGAGAGCCTCCAGCTCCTCCCGCGGGATCCGGGCAACACACAGGCCTTCAGTGTCGGGTACGGTGTGGTCAAGCGCGGCGGACGCACGACCTTCGGCATCGACGCCGTGGTCGAGCCCGCCTGGAGCAACACCTGGGCCGATGCCGCCGTTCCGACCGTTGACTCGATGGGCGGGACGATTCCGACCGGGGGCAAGACGGTCGAGAACTGGTTCCGCTTCTTCAACGCCGCCCTGAGGACCGGCGGGGCCAAATGGTATCCCATCGGCGGCAACTCGGAACGCCTTACCCTCCGCGGGGGCCTCGACCTGTACCGGGTGGCGTATTCGCTCCGCCAGCGGAACTACATCGCGGGAGGTGGGCGCAAGTTCTCGGACACGTGGGTCGAGATGACGCCGACTTGGGGGCTGGCCCTCCACCTCAGCGGCATCGAGATCCACTACCGTGGCAGCGCGACCTCGACCAGCCTGGGCGATCTCATTCCTCTCAGTGTGGGTCGTGGCGACGACGTGACCGTTGCCGACCCGGGACCGCCGGTGCTGGCCGCGCCGCTGGCGCCGGTCACGTTCCGCGGCAGCCGGATAACGACGCACCAGCTTTCGGTCGTGGTACCGATTCGCTGACGGAATCCGTCGACACCGCCACCGGGCGCCCCAGGGAGTTCGCTCCGCCCGGAGGCATTCCTGGTGGGATCGCTTCAAGGTCGTTCGAGATCCTGATCCCCGGCGCGGTGGCCTCTCGCGCCCTCCGACCGAGACGGTCGACCCGCAGGTTCGACCCTGGACTGACGCGCCGCCCACCGGGCGCTGGAGGCGTCGATCCTACGCCGACTGGAGTTCGCCCGCCTTGCCTCGCCCCGCCAGCGATCGCCAAAGCCAGAAGGCGACGAGCCCGATCCCGAGACCCCGGATCCCATGGCTGAGGGCGATCCCGGCACCGAGTTCGCGGCTAATGGTGGGGCCGGCAAACCAGTAGTACGCCATGCCGGCGGCGGCGGCCACCAGCACCAGCGCCATCTCAGTCGGGATTCGCAGGGTCAGGACAGCCACCGCCACCACGGCGACGCTGAGCAAGGAACCGCCCAACGTCGTCAAGTACACGGTTGGCGCGCTCGCCAACGGACCGTCGGTCAGGAGCCCGTAGCCGATGATGAACCCCGGAAGCGCCGCCCAGAACAGCCCGAAGGGATGGGCCAGCCAGGCCGCGGATCGGCGGGACGCCCCGAGCACCTGCGGGAGCGCCCGACTCTGGGCCAGATCGATGCAGCCACGGGGCGTGCACGTGGTACAGGTGGCGCAACGCCCCCGGGTCACCCGCACCAAGGGTTGCTGCCCATAGAGGAGCTCCACCGGCAGCACGGGGCAGAGCGCATTGCAGAACGCGGAACGAACCTCGAAGAGCGCGCCGAGCGCGAGGGCCAGGGCGCCGACGGCGGCGATGGTCGCGGCGAGCACGGTCCCCTGTTCGTTGAACAGAAAGCGGCGAGCCGGCACCATCAGGTGGAACAGGACCAAGCCGCCGACCCCGAGCGCCGTGGCCACCGAGGCCGGCAGGGGTCGAGGGCGCCCGATCCGATTGCCCCATTCGTTCAGCGTGGCCAACGGACAGATGCCGCGCCACAGTGCCGGCGTCAGGAAGAACGTGGCCGGGAGGATCGGGACCACGAGGTACCACAGGGTCGTGAGAGCGGCTTCGGGCCGCCACAGCAGCCAGGCCAGCAGGAGCGGAACGGCCCCGATGGCCGCCCAGCGAGCCGCGGACCAGAGCCGCCGTTGACCAGGTACCGTGACGACGACGTGCGACATGACGACCTCCGGAGATTGAAACGTCGACGGCTCCTTGAACTACACGAGGACATGGGTCGGAGAACGGGAGGAGCCGCCCATTGTCACTCGGCGCCCCGCGAGGCCCCCCCGGCCCGATCAGCCTCCGGGATCGAACCAGAGCGCTTTCCGATCGGGGTCATAGCGCACGAGCACCACGGCCCCGGCTTCGATCCGAAGTCGCTGGTCCAGCACCAACCGGGGCGGGAGCGCCTCCCGCCGGGCCCGGGCCCGCTCCTCCGCCTCCCGCCCCTCCCGCCCACCGACCGCGTTCGTCCCTTCGATCGGGAGCGAATCGGCGGTGACCGCGGCGGCGGCCGAATCGAGACGCTCGACCGTGATCCGGACCCGATGCTCACCCGGATCAAGGGCGATGTCCTGGAAAAGATGGATCGGCCGATCGTGGCGAGCCCCGCCGCCCCGCAGCGTGTCGAGGAAGACCTCGCGATCGCCCACCACGACCCGGAGGGCATAGGGCACGGTGCGGCCTTCGCACTTGACCCGGAGTCGCATGTGCGCGGGCACCGCCTCCAACTCGGCGTCGGTCAGGCGCCGGCACTCGTCGATCCGCTCCGGCCGCCCGCTCCAGACCAGCCGCACCACCGCCCGGCCGCCCAACACCGGTCGAATCGGCGCGGCCGAGAGCCACGCCGTGGCCACCCCGCCGGCCGCGACGACGAGCCCTCCGACGATCCCGCGCACCGCCCGGATCATCGATCCTCCTCGACCGGCACCGGTTCGCACTCGAGATCGAGGGCCGGCCGGCGGTCGGCGGCCACCGGCGGATCGAGATTCCGTTCCCGGATCAGCCGGTCCATCAGCGCCAGCGCCGCGGCCGAGTCGAGCGGATCGACCTCGGCGATGGCCACCCGCCGCCGGTCGACCCGGGCCTTGAGTTCCGCCTCGCGGTCGTGATGGACTCGCTCGTCCAGCCAGCGGGGTCCTTCCCGGTTCCAGCAGTCGCGCGGCGGGCACCCCAGGACCAGGACGAGTCGGGCGCCGGCCCGGACCAGAAACTCGATGGCCGACGTATGGACGTTGCCGACGCACGGAACCGCCAGCATCTCGACCTCGCGCACGGCCAGCGCCACCCCGAGCGCCGCCGCGCCGCGGTCACAGCCGAATGCCACGACCCGCCCGGTCACCCGACCGCTGTCGATCAACGCCTCCACCGCCCGCAGCTGATCGCGGCCGGTCCGTCCCTCAGGCCCGACGCCCATCGGCGCGCAGGACGCGGCACAGATCCCGCATCCCACGCACCTGGCTGGATCGATCCTGGCCACCAGTTCGGCCCGCCCGTCGGTCCGCGTCACCATCGTGATGGCCTCGAACGGACAATCGAGCGCGCACTGCTGACAGCCGGTACAGAGTTGGCTGTCCACCCGCGACGGGGCGGGCCGGTCCGCCACCTTGGGCCGAGTCAGCCACGGAACCAGGATCAACCCGATCGTGCCCAGCGCAAACCCAGCCCACACCGAGCCCGGCCCGAACCAGTCCACCGCCGGGAGCCAGAACCCGTAGAACCAGTCGGCCGGAATGGCGGACGGTACCCGGTAGGGGTCGGCCTCCGGCGGGAGCGGAGCCGGTATCACCACGGCCAAGGCGATCATCGCCACCACCACCGACCAGCCGAGGGCCCGGGGCGGAAGCAGCAGGGGCCGTTGGAGGCGGGAGACGTGAAGCCAGAACACGGCGCCGAGCCCGAGCGGCAGGGCGACGTGGAGGAAGAGATTGATGAAGAAGAACGCGTTCCCGACCGGTCGATCGCCCGCGAAGGCCCGGGCGATCGGCTCGGAAAAGAGCGGCAGCAGATCGAGCAGCCGCGCGCCACCCACCGCCAGCTCACGCCCGAACCAATCCCACACCATCACGAACCCGGTCCAGCCCGACACCAGGACCACCCCGAGGAGGACCACGCCTGACACCCAAGCCAGCGTCCGGGGGCCCCAAGTCCGCCGTTGCAGGAACATCCGGAGCGCGTGGACCGCCGTGGCCACCACCGCCGCGTCCGACCCGTACCGGTGCGCCCCCCGGATCCAACCCCCGATCCACGGATTCTCGGCGATCCCGGCCACCGACCGCCACGGCGCCCCGACCCGGTAGTAGAGCAACAGCCAGAGCCCCGTCACCAGGAGCAGCAGCCAGAGCACGACCACGATCGTGCCGCTCTGGTAGAGGGGATTGTACCGGCTCCCGAACAGCCGATTGGCCCAGGCGTCGAGGCGGGCCATCGAGCGGGGGAGCCGGTTGGTGTCAGCGGATTCTGGCATCGGACCTCCCGCCGTTCATTTTAGGATATCGTCATGATAATATCATGAATCTTTAGAGAACGCGGGCGTATCGTTTTCGCATTCACCATCCAACTCGAGGTTCTGGCCATGGCAGGCACTCCCGCCGGACCGCCCGACGAGCCGATCCCGCTCGCCCAGCGGCTCATCGACAATCCGTTCCTCCTGCTGATCGCCGGCTTGATCGTGATGTTCGTCATCTATACCGGCTGGGGGCTCTGGGAGATTCTGACGCTCCCGCCCGCCACCCTTCCCTGACCCGAGGAACCCCATGGCCTCCGAAACCCACACCGGCCTCGACAGCCCGAAAGGGGTCTGGTGGAAACCGGCGCACCGGACCGAGCGACTCTGGGTCGGGATCGCGTTCGCATGGTGTCTCGTCCTGTTCGCGATGATGCCGTTCTGGCATTGGAAGGGCGGCCAGAACCCCTCCGGCATCCGGCGCCGGGTCGAGCCGGCCAAGTTCTTTGCGCGGACCCAGGAGTTCATCAAGCAGTATCAGGTCGGCACCGAAAGCGGGATCCCGGTGGTCGAGCCGCCCCCGGGCGCCGACATCTACCTGACCGCGTTGACCTACCAGTGGATCCCGGTCCTCCGGCTCCGGAAGGGTGCCGAGTACACGCTCCACCTTTCGGCCCTCGACGTGAACCACGGATTCAGCCTCTTCCCGCTCAACGTCAATTTCCAGGTGGTGCCGGGCTACGACTACGGCCTCCGCGTCACCCCGACCGAAGCCGGCGACTTCCGGATCATCTGTAACGAGTTCTGCGGCATCGGTCACCATACCATGGTGGGTCGGGTCATCGTGCTCGACGAATCCGGCAACGAGGTCGGCCGGTCGGGAGGTGCCCAATGACCGCCGTCTTCCGAGCCTGTCCGGTTACCGGGCGGAAAATCGACGCCCAGGCCGAAGCCCTGATTCGGGTCAACGCCGTCGTCTCGATCGTGTCCCTCCTGATCGGGGCCATCGCCGCGGTGCTTCTGGTGCTGACCCGATGGCAGGCCGTCCATCTCCTCCCGGCCGACTGGTTCTACCGGCTCCTCGGCGTCCACGGGATGAGCATGTTGATCTTCTTCATCCTGTTCTTCGAGATGGCGGTGCTCATCTTCGCGAGCACCGTCCTGCTCAATGCCCGTCAGGTGGCCCCGAAAGTCGGGTGGGCGGCGTTCGGTCTGATGGTGGTGGGCGCGGTCATGGTGGAAGTGCTGATGTTCGCGGGGAAGGCGGACGTGCTCTTCACCTCGTATCCGCCCCTCAAGGCCCACCCGCTCTACTACCTCGGCATCATCCTCTTCGCGGTCGGCGCGTTGATCGTGGTGGGGCTGTTCTTCGCCAACCTGGTGGTCGCCAAGCGGGAACGGACCTACGAGGGCTCGGTGCCGCTGGTGACGTTCGGGGCGGTCACGGCCGCCATCATCGCGGTCATCACCCTGCTCCACGGCGCCGCGATCTACATCCCGGCGTTCCTCTGGTCGCTCGGGCTGATGAACATGGACGCCCAGATCTACCGGATGGTCTGGTGGGGGCTGGGCCATTCATCGCAGCAGATCAACGTGGCCGCCATGGTGGCCATCTGGTACATGCTGGGCGGTCTGACCGTGGGCGCCGTGGTGCTGAACGAGAAGGTGAGCCGGGTGGCCTTCGTGCTCTACATCCTGTTCATCTCGATGGCCTCGGCCCACCACCTGCTGGTCGACCCCGGCATGGGGTCGGCGTGGAAGGTGGTCAATACCAGCTACTTCATGTACATGGCGGTGCTGGCCAGCATGATCCACGGCTTCACCGTGCCGGCCGGCATGGAGCTGGGGCAACGGCTCCGGGGCATCGGAACCGGCCTCTTCGACTGGCTCAAGCGCGCTCCCTGGGGTGATCCCGGGTTTGCCGCGCTGGTGTTTTCGGTGGTCCTGTTCGGGTTCATCGGCGGCATCACCGGGGTCACCATCGGGACCGAACAGATCAACATCATCGTGCACAACACGCTCCGGGTGCCCGGACACTTCCACGCCACCGTGGTGGCGGGCACCGCGCTGGCGTTCATGGGCGCCACCTACTATCTGATCCCCCTGATCTTCCGGAAGAAGGTGGCGTTCTGGGGCATGGCCCGGATCCAGCCGTACCTGTTCGCGATCGGGATGGTGATCTTCACCATGAGCATGACGTTCGCGGGCTCGTTCGGGGTGCCGCGGCGGCACTGGGACATCAGCTTCAGCCAGGCACCGTTCGACCTCCAGTTCAGCCCGGCGGTGGACCTCCTGCTGGCGCTCACCGCCATCGGCGGTCTGCTGGCGGCCACCTCGGCGTTCATGTTCATCGCGATCGCCGTGGTCTCGGTGTTCTTCGGCCAGCCGCTTCCCGACCTGTCCGGTGGCTATCCGATCGCCGGCGTGCCACTGGGCCTCACCAATCCGCCCCGTCACGCGCCCGACGTCGACGCGCGGAACGCCGAGTTGCACGGTCCCAAGATGGGCTGGATGGGGCCGGCTCCCGGCACGCTGGCGCTGGTCGGCGTCTTCCTGGCCGCGTTCATCGTCTACTTCTTCGTCAATTGGAAGGTGCTCTCGTTCGTATGGAAGATCGGATGAACCGGAGTAACGCGCGGGCCAGCGTGCTGCCGCTGGCGGCGCTGGCCCTGATCGGGGTCATCACCGCGGGGTGGTGGGCGCTGGCCCTGTGGCCGGTGGCGAACGAACCCGGGTGGCTCGCCACCACCCGGGCGGCGTGCTTCGGCACCCGCGACAACGGGCTCCCGTCGGCGGGGGGCTGGGTCCTCTTGGTTGGGGAACCGATCGGGATGCTCGGCGTCCTGATGGCGGTGTGGGGCCGCTCGGTGCGCGAGGGGTTGCGGCGCGCGCTGGGTGGGTGGGTCGGGCGATCGCTGGTCGCCACGGCCGGATTGCTGATGGTGGCCGGCGTGGCGGCGGCCACCATGAGGGTCCGCAACGCGACCGTCGCCGAACCGTTCGCGGCCAACGAATTCGGAAGCGTGGCCCCGGTCGACCGGCCCGCACCGGCGTTGGCGTTGATCGATCAGACTGGCGCCGAGGTCCGGCTCACCGAGTTCGTGGGGCGGCCGGTGCTCGTCACCTTCGCGTTCGCGCACTGCACCACGGTGTGCCCGGCCCAGGTCCAGGGCGTGTTGCATGCGCGCCGCCAGGCGGCCCGGGGCGAGTCCAACGGCCCCGCCAGCCTGATCGTCACCGTCGACCCCTGGCGGGATACGCCGAGTCGGCTCCCGGCTATCGCGGAGGGGTGGAAGCTCCAGCAGGACGAACACGTCCTGAGCGGATCGATCGAGGCCGTCCAGGCCACGTTGGCGGCGTGGCGGATCCGGATCCAGCGCGACACCCTCACCGGCGACGTGGGCCACCCGGCGACGGTTTACCTCATTGGTCGAGACGGGCGAATCCGCGGGCTCGGCCTGGGAACCGGTCGGGACCTGGCCAAGGCGGTCGACCGGCTATGACCGACGAACCAATCCAACCCGACCCAGCCCACGCCACCGCGCTCGACCGGCGCGGTGGCGTTTCTTCGGACCTCCAGCCCTCCAGTCTCCCAGACGGAGCACTCCCGTGATCTTTCGTCGCGCTCAGATCGTACTCGTCATGGCGCTGGCCACCGCCTGCGCCCCATCGGCCAAGCCCACCGGCACCGAGACCGCCGTCCTGACGGCTCCACCGCAAGTGCCCCCGCCGATCACTCGTCGGCAGCCGGCGACCGTGGTGGTCAACCTGGAAGTCAGCGAACGGACCATGCCGATGGCCGACGGCGTGGAGTACACCTTCTGGACCTTCGGCGGAACGGTGCCGGGCTCGTTCATCCGGGTCCGCCAGGGCGACCTGGTCGAATTCCACCTGAACAACCATCCCAGCAGCGCCAATCCCCACAACATCGACCTGCATGCCGTGACCGGCCCGGGCGGCGGCGCGAGCAGCTCGGTGGTGGCGCCGGGCCACACCGCCACCTTCCGGTTCACGGCCTTGAATCCCGGCCTCTACGTCTACCACTGCGCCACCGCGCCCGTCGGCATGCACATCGCCAACGGGATGTACGGCCTGATCCTGGTCGAGCCCGAGAACGGCCTCCCCAAGGTCGATCGCGAGTACTACGTCATGCAGGGTGACTTCTACACCCGCGATCCGTTCGGCGTGGCGGGCCATCAGCCGTTCGACATGCGGAAGGCCATCCGGGAGGAACCCGAGTACGTCCTCTTCAACGGCGCCGCCGGCTCCCTGACCGGTGACAAGGCCTTGTCCGCCCAGGTGGGTGAGACGGTCCGGCTCTTCGTTGGCAACGGCGGCCCGAACCTGGTATCGAGCTTCCACGTCATCGGCGAGATCTTCGATCGGGTCTACCGCGAAGCGGGATCGGTTCCCGACGCCAACATCCAGACCACGCTGGTGCCGGCCGGCGGCGCCTCGATCGTCGATTTCAAGGTCGAGGTCCCGGGAACGCTGATCCTGGTCGACCACGCCCTGTTCCGGGCCTTCAACAAGGGTGCCTTGGGCATGCTGACCGTGACGGGAGCCCAGGACTCGTCGGTGTTCTCGGGCCGGATCGCCGAGGGCATCTACCAGCCCGAGGGTGGCACCGTGCAGGTCATGCCGGACGCCAAGGCCGCGGCAGTCGCGTCGACGCCGGCCGAGCGGCGGACGTTCGGGCAGCGGACCTATCAGCAGACCTGCGCCGCGTGCCACCAGGCCGACGGGCGGGGCATCGTGGGCGCCTTCCCGCCGCTGGCGGGGAGCGACTACCTGAACGCCGATCCGACCCGAGCCATCCAGATCGTGCTCTTTGGACTGAGCGGTCCGGTGACCGTCAACGGCCAGCAGTACAACTCGGTCATGCCGGGCCAAGTGCTCTCGGACGAGGATGTGGCGAACGTCCTGAGCTACGTGTACTCGCAGTGGGGTAACGCCGGAACGGCCGTAACGCCGGAGCAGGTGAAGAAGGTCCGGGCCGCCGGGCCGGTCCGCCCGACCTCGACCGCCGCCCACTGAGGGGGCCGGTTCGCCCCGCGCCCTCCGCGCGGGGTGGACCAACCGGGCAGGCCCATGCCTCGAGGCCACCCGATCCTCTCGGCGGAGGAGGGTTCGAACCGATCAGCGCGCCGGGCGGAGCATCCGGCCCAGAACGCCGGGCCTCCGGTAGCGAAGATAGGCCGCGCCGACCAGGACCGCCGCGACGTTGGCCACCACGATCGACCACCACGGCAACAGCGGACGGATCGGGACACTGAGCCAGCCGACCAGCCCGATCGTGACGACGAAGCCGGCCACGATCAGGGCCGACATGGTCCGCGCCCTGGCGACGTCCCGTTCGCCCTGACCGACGAAGCGCACCACGATCAGGCCAATCAGCAGCGACAGCCCAAGGTGGAGGAAGTTGTACCGCATGATCGCGCCCGGATCGATCGCGACCGGATATTGGAGCACGGCGGGGTCCCGCAGCCCACGAAACACCGCTCGGCCGAGCAGGTTGACGGTGAACAACGGCCCCCGAGCCGCCAACGAATCGAAGAGACTGTAGAACGCGGCCACGGCCGCGAATGCCAGCACCCCGACCACGACACCATCTTCGGTATCCCGCCGCGTTTCCATCACCGGGCCTCCGTTTCGAGGGGAATTCCACGTGCCTGGGCAGTGGGTCCACATAGCCACCGCCGGATGTGTTTCCAATGAAACCGGCGTGAAGGAGGGTTCCGGGTGCCACCGCGGCGGCTCGCGCGTCGCCCGGGGCGCGCCACGGCCAGCGTTGGTCAGACCCACCACCCACGACCGACCACCCTTGCGTCGGAGGTCGGTCGGGCCGAAAATCAGGGCTCGGCGCGCAGGGCGCCGCCCGTCCGCGGAAAGGGTCTCCCACCTGGAGCGATTGCGGAGTTTGCCGCCGGCCTACGAACTCCAGCCCAGCGGTGCGGACCCGGGCACCACGGAGATCGTAGCATGTCCAGTCAGGCAGCACCCCAAGGGGGCGGCGATCCGCGCGCCCTCGACCAGCTCCGCCACAAGGCCAAGCACCTCCTCAAACAGGCTCGCGCCGGCGACACCGTCGTCATCGGCCGGCTGCGCGAACTGCTGCCGCGCCTGGCGGCCGCGAGTGATCCCGAGGTATCGGCGTCGATCCAGCTCGCCGATGTCCAGCATGCCGTGGCCCGGAAGCTCGGGCACGTCAACTGGGCGGCGCTCAAGACGTTCTACGAGCGGCTCGACCCGATCCACGCGCAGGCCGCCCGGTTCCTCAAGGCCCTGCGCGACGACGACCCCGGCACGGCCCGCAAGCTCCTCGAGGCCACGCCAGCGATCGCGGGGTACAGCATCCACACCGCCGCCGCCGTGGCCGACGCCGATCGGGTCCAGGCCATGCTCGCGGTCGACCCGTCTCTCGCCTCCGAACCGAGCCCGGGCGCCGAGTTGGAGCCACTCCTCTTCGCGGTCCACGAGGACCTCAAGAGTGCGCTGGGCGTGAGCCCGGAGCGGCACCTGGCCACGGTGCGGGCGCTCCTCGACGCCGGGGCCAACCCGAACGCGACCGCCCCCCTGCCCGACGGGTCGGACACCATCCCGGCGCTATTCTTCCCGTGCGACCGCGGGAACGTGGCGGTGGCGCGGCTCCTGTTGGAGCGGGGCGCCCATCCGACCGACGGGGAGAGTCTCTACCACGCGGCCCAGCGCGATCATCGCGACTGCCTGGCGCTGCTGGTCGAGTTCGGCGCC